>WTAT01000242.1 GCA_013139415.1 Desulforhopalus sp. | reverse complement strand
CAAATCGATGCTCATTTGGTGCAGGAAGAAATGGAAAATGCGAAAAGCAACAATGAGAAAATATTACCGGTGATTAAAAAAATAATCAGGGATTCCGACCTGACAATGAAAATAGCTGCTTTGTTT
The DNA here is from genome assembly GCA_013139415.1 of Desulforhopalus sp. Lineage (GTDB taxonomy): Bacteria > Desulfobacterota > Desulfobulbia > Desulfobulbales > Desulfocapsaceae > Desulforhopalus_A. The sequence goes on along the minus strand of WTAT01000242.1, from coordinate 19,075 downwards.
TCTAGCATTTAGCAAAATGGGTGCCAACCGTCATTTGCGGTTATAGGAATCATTATAGTTACAATAAGAAGAGGCATTTCTTTTATTTGGTTTATTCATACGTATCCTTTTTATGATTGAGGCGGTGATACCATAGCTGTCACACGATGCCACCCGATATTAAACATTCTATAATCATTACATTTTTATTGCACGTTTTCAATGTTCAGAATATTCCTACCCTACGCTCCATAATAAACCATTCGGAGTAAGTTGCATGGAAAAAGATTGGAGTCAAACAGAATTAAGCAAACACGAGCCGCGGAACCAATTCCTGCAATATCACGTAGTAGGCAAGATGAATAGGCAAGATGAAAGCCGCATCAGGTCAGCTTCTACAACAAATGGGTTTTGCCACTCGCCGCTTTAGTTTCTCCTCCCCCGGTTTTGCATGCTCTCCTTCTTGCAGGCTGATAAATCCAATTCCCCTTTTTTTTAAAAACATCTATGATGTCTGTTGATTTAGTGAGGTTTTCGTTTGAGATCAAGGCATATGAAAAAAATAACCGGAGGCATATAGTCGATATCGAAGTCTCGTTAGACTCGCTTATCTCCGAGGATTATTTTTTTCATATAACGCGGAGGTCGGGCGAAAACACAGTAAATCAACGGGCTCATCTATAACCCCGATAAGATTTTTCAGGTTCCGGCCTAGTCGGTCGAGTCGCCAGACAATCACCGGACCGTGCATATTCCAAAGCTGCGGCCAGGACCCTGGCCGATCGGCCTTGTTTCCTGATATTCCAAATAATTTTATGAGGATAATAGCTCGTTCGGGCCGCAGAACCAGAGACGCTACTTTAATCAACGTACTGACTATTAATTGTAATCGGCCGTTGTTATAGATATACTGTTTTACTCTTTGATATCTTCAAGTATCTGTTTTCGAGTTTTTTAAACCGGGAGATAAACCATGCAAACAGCTGTCTGCTATTCCCAGATAACTGAATCCTTTGTGGCGGGAGAGACTGCTGCCAGGACAGTGATCGAACGGATTAATGGTAACAAGCCGGACTTTCTCTTTCTTTTTACCTCGGTTGGTCATGATATCCCAAAAGTAATTAAGGGGATTCAATCGCAATGTCCGGATGTGCCCCTCTGCGGCTGTTCTGGGTCGGGTATAATCAGTAACGAAGGTTGTGACGAGCTGACGCACTCGCTAGCTCTCATGGCCATTAAATCCGGTGATCTTAAGTTTCATCCTTTCATTTTCCCCTCTCTTCAAAAAGAGCCTGAACAGGTAGGTGTAGCTATTGCAAAATTTCTCAACCCTGTACTCGCACCCCAAGGGGAAAGTCAGTTGCTCTTTCTCTTCACTGATGGTCTCACAGTCAATGCTAATGGTCTGAACAGGGGACTTGAAGCTGGTCTGAAAAATCATCTTGATATCGTTGGAGGGTCGGCTGGTAACGATTTTCAGGGCCAAAGTACCTACCAGTTCTGCAATGATGCCGTCCTGACAGATAGTGCCTCGGGGGTACTTATCTCCGGGGATTTCAATTACCATATTGGAGTAACTCATGGTTCAAAGCCGTTAGGCCTTTTCCGGACCATTACCAGGGCGGATAAGAATGTTATCCTGGAAATAGATAACATGCCGGCAATTGATTTACTGACGGAATTTGTTGGGGAGGAACGGGTAAAGGATTTCGGCCACATTTTGAATCTTTTTGAGCTTGGAGAAAAATTTGAAGGACGGGGCTATGATGGAGATATTCTTAATAGAGCAATCATCGGTTTAGACAGGGAACGCGGGGGGATTCGACTGGCGGTTGAAATTGATGAGGGTACAAAAGTAAGAATCACCCGCAGGGATATGGACCTGGTGCTGGAACGAACGGCCCAAATGACTCGGGACCTTATAGGTACAATGGAAAAACCGGATGAGGCGGCATATTTTTATTTCAATTGTTCAGGCCGCGGATCGTATCTCTTTGGTGAACCGGAACCGGATGTCGATGTGCTGCGCAAAGAGCTTCATTGTGATCAGCGCACGATGATAGGCTTTTTTACCTTTGGGGAATACGCACCCGTTCGGGGTCGAAATTGTTTTCATAATTATACAGGTATCCTCGTCGGACTAGAATAAGGCGGATCAGTACTATGCATAGTGAACACATGGAGAATGGTTCTATTTTGATACTGAAGGAGGAGATAGCCTCCCTGAAAAACGAGATTAATGCCATTACCTCTGAATTCCTCAGGCAGGAGGCTTGCTTGGTTGAAAGCAGGGTTGCTTTGTTTAAAAGGACGCGCAGTCTCCAGATTTTTCAGGATCTCCATGAACGGATTCTGTCGGCAAAAGATCGGGCTGAGATATACCAGGTCACTGCACTCCTTCTTCTTGATGTGGGCTATGATCGGGTGGCCATCTTTAGAAAGGAAGGTAATTGTTACAGTTCAATCGCCAGTAAAGGATATACCTCCAGAGAAAAGTCAAAAAATCTTCCTTCACCTTCCTTTGCAACTTTGGTCGAGCAGCAGGAAGGAGTGCTGGTTAACGGGGAGAACTGCGAAACCTTTGACTATGACTACGAAGAAGAGTTGGATGTGAAGTTTTTCATTGCGGTCCATTTTTATCTGGACCCAGCCAGTCCTGAATCTCACATTCTGCTTGCCGGAAACAAAACCGAGGTAACCGCCCGCAGGCCCAGGTTGACAGAAACTGATCTGCAAATTCTGAAAACACTCACCTGTCAAATATCGGTAGCTGTCGAAAAAATCGGCTTTGTTGAACGATTGCAGGCGTCGGAAAAAAAATATAGACAGCTCTATGAACATTCGGTCGAAGGTATTTTTCAGATATCGATTTCAGGGCATTTCCTAAGTGCTAACCCGGCTATGGCCAGGTTGCTGGGATACAAGGAGGCGGCGACTCTCGTTGCAGAAAACTATAATGTTGGCAGGGAATTCTTTGTTGAGCGAGAGGAATTTAACGCAATTCGTCAACGTGCCGAAGAGTTTGGTTCAATTCTTGGAGTGGAGACGAGGATAAAAACGCGGGATGGACTGGTGCGGTGGGTTTCGCTTTCTGCCCGTTGCGTAAGAAACGAACGGAGAGAAGTCGAGTTTTTTGAAGGTTCGGTGGTTGATCTCACGGAAAAAATGAGTGCCAAGAAAATGGCGATAGCCAGAGAGGTGGCTGAAACTGCGAATCGGGCAAAAAGTCAATTCCTGGCTAATATGAGCCATGAGATCAGGACACCGATGAACGGGGTTATTGGTATGGCTGAACTGCTTTTGGATACGGAGCTGGATAACAATCAACGCTTTTACGCTGATGCCGTCCAGACCTGTAGTAGGTCTTTGATGAAAATTATCAATGATATTCTTGATTTTTCCAAAATTGAGGCCGGAAAGCTGGAGCTTGAGCAGATCTGTTTTGACCTCAGGGATCTGTTTGATGATCTCATCCATATGATGGGCTCCAAGGCTGACGAAAAAGGCATTGAATTGTTTTGCAACATCGACCCTGATGTACAGCCGGCTGTCGTTGGAGATTCTGGTCGATTGCGCCAAATTCTTCTAAACTTGGTCAGTAATTCACTCAAATTTACCGACACAGGGAAAATCTCCGTTTCGGTAGCAAGTGCCTCGCAAACTGAATCCTGGGAAAAGTTGCAGTTTGTAGTCAGGGATACCGGTATGGGTATTCCTCTGGATAAACAAGAATTGGTATTTGACAGTTTCACGCAGGTTGATTCTTCCAATACCCGCATTTTTGGTGGCACAGGACTTGGACTTGCCATTTGTCGTCAACTGGTCCAGCTTATGGGTGGAGAAATCGGGGTCAGGAGTGAGAAGGGAGAAGGTTGCGAGTTCTGGTTTACGGTTAATCTGGGCAAGCAACAAATGGTAGAAACCACACCGCCTCATCTTCTGCCATCTTGTGAGGCAAGAGACATCTTCACTGGTGAAGAATCCAGTAACCGGGCTATGCCTGGTTTTCGGCAAGGTCGTGGGGATGTCCGGCTTCTTCTGGTTGAGGACAACCAAATAAATCAACAGGTGGTGTGCGGTATTCTCGCAAAACTGGGGATTAGTAATGTAGATGTCGCCGAGGATGGTGCTGAAGCACTTCATGCATTTGAGAAACTGGGGATGATGGGGGGACGATATGATATCATCCTGATGGATATCCAGATGCCTGTCATGGATGGTATTGAAACGACTAAACGTATCAGAGCGAATTTAAATGGAGTCAATTCACCAGATTTACCGATTATCGCGCTTACCGCTCATGCATTAAAGAGCGATATGGAACGCTGCATCGAAGCAGGGATGAATGATTTTATAACCAAACCTGTCCTTCCGGAAATATTGGATAAAATATTGCAAAAATGGCTTTGTTTACCTTCCGGACCGGTTATCAATGTAAAAAACGCTCATCCGGCACAAAGAAAAGAGCTCCAGACCGGCTTTGACACTTTAGAAAAGGCAATATCAACAGCGCCTGCTGATTTTAATCAGAGAGAAGATGGTTGGCAGAACTCGCCGGTCTTTGATTACCCTGCCTTGAAGCGAAGAATGAATGAAGACGACCGGGTAGTTAAAGATATCATTGAGGTTTACTGGTCACGATTTCCGAGCCAGTTTGAAGAGCTGAAAGATCTGGTCGCCACAGGTCTTCAAAGTGAGGTCCTTCGACTTGTACACACTTTGAAGGGCAGTTCCGGCACTGTTGGGGCCATGCAACTTTTCCGATTATTTCGGGAGCTGGAACGTGCTGCCAAGAGGAACGAGCCTTTACACAAGCTGTTGCTGATCATTGAAAATCAAGTTCAGGAGCTTGAGACCGTTTTGCACCAATATATACGTTGATTGCAATGAGCTTCCGGTGCATGGAATCAAGTCACCGGAATCCTGATATCCTTGTTCAAGGACAATTAACAATCAACTACTCGACTTTTAATTCTCTGTTCAGCAAATCTTTGACGGCCTCTGAACAGTTTTTGTTTTTGTAGATAATATTGTACACCTGCTCAAGTATGGGCATTTCTATATTTAATTTTTGAGCCAGATCATACACAGATTGCGTGGTTTTTATCCCTTCGGCTACCATGCTCATTTCACTTTTAATCTGATCGAGCGTTTTTCCCTCGCCTAGTTTTAAACCCACCGTTCTGTTTCTGCTCAGATCACCGGTACAGGTAAGCAAAAGATCCCCAAGCCCGCTTAAGCCAGAAAATGTCAGGGGATCAGCGTTCAATGCTATCCCAAGTCTTTGTATTTCAGCAAGTCCCCGAGTAATAAGAGCAGCCCTGGTGTTCAGCCCATAACCGAGCCCATCACATACCCCGGCAGCAATGGCTATAATGTTTTTTAGTGAAGCACTTATCTCAAGGCCGATAATATCTTGACTTGAGTAGACACGAAAAAAGTCAGTTACAAATATATTTTGAATTTCTTTTGCTGTCTGTAAGTTATGAAAGCCGATAGTTACAGCAGTAGGTACTTTTTTTGCCACTTCCTTCGCAAAAGAAGGTCCTGAAATAACACCTAATTCAATGTTTTTTGCACTCAGATTTTTCTCGGCTATTACTTCAGCCATCACTTGAGTCATGGTCTGGAGAGTCTTGTTTTCAATACCTTTAACTGCTGAAATTATTCTGCAGTTCTCACAAAGAAAAGGGACTGTTTCAACAAAAACTTTGCGGTAAGCATGAGAAGGTACTGCCATAACAATGATGGGAGTACCTTCTACCGCCTTCTTAAGCTGGTGTACCGGCAGAAGCATGGAGGGAAATAAAATACCAGGCAGGTATTTTCTGTTTTCCCTGTCTCTGATAAGTCTGTCTACATGATCAGCGCTATGCCCCCATAATTCAACAGCATAGTTTTTCCCAGCCAGCAATACTGCCAATGCGGTTCCCCAGGAACCAGCTCCAATTACTGCAATTTTATGGTTGTTCTTCATCGCTACCTGGTTGAGATTCGGTTTCATCTACTTGATCAGAGATATTATTATTTTCGTCATCAACCATTTCTTCATCATCTTCGTTATCACTGGTGTCTTTGGCAAGACTGTCTAAACTGACAACTCTTTCATTCTCGTCAAGATTAATCAGTTTTACCCCTTGGGTACTTCTGCCAATAACCCTGATAGCACTGAGATCCATCCGGATCATTTTTCCGGAATCAGCAATGAGTATAACTTCTTCTTCGTCATCTACCTGTTTAGCGGCAATAACATCCCCATTTCGATCGCTCCTTTTAATACCTCTTACTCCCTTACCACCTCGTTTTTGCAAACGATATTCTTCAATGGGACTTCTTTTGCCAAAGCCATTTTCAGTAACAATAAGTATTGAGTTGCTTGAATCGATAACGATAGCGCTGACAACAACATCATCTGCACCAAGCCTGATCCCCCTTACCCCTGCGGCGGTTCTTCCCATCGTACGTATATCCGATTCATTGAAATGAATGCACATACCTTTTTGGGTTACCACCAGGATGGTGTCATCACCGTTAAGAACATGAGCGGCGATTATTTCATCGCCTTCATTTATTGTCAGTGCGCGTTTTCCTTTACGCAGTGGCCTGCTAAATTCCTGCAAACTGGTCTTTTTAATACGTCCAAATTTTGTGACCATAAGGATGGTTTTTTCATTCGATTCATCATCAAAACTGACAATAGGCAGGATAGCGGCAAGCTTTTCTTCTTCTGCAAGATTGAGCAGGTTGACAATAGCCTTGCCTCTGGCCGTTCTTCCAGCAGATGGCAGCATATAAACTTTGCGCCAAAAAACCTTGCCTTGATTAGTAAAAAACAGAAAGATATCCAAGGTAGAGGCCACATAGAGATCAGAAACAAAATCCTCTTCAATATTTTTAACCGCTTTTACACCTTTTCCGCCTCTATGCTGTGATCTATAGAGAGAAACCGGATTTCGTTTTATATATCCAGAGTGGGTAACCGTAACAGCCATATCTTCAGGTGCTATCATATCCTCAGGAAGAATTTCATCGGTTGCATCTATTATTTCAGTTCTTCGATCATCACCATACTGTTCCTTCAACTCATTGAACTCATCTTTGATGATTTTCATTACCAGAGTTTCATCACCAAGAATCTCCTTCAACCTTTTGATTTCCCTAATTATTTCTTCATATTCACGGACTATTTTTTCCCTTTCCAGTCCGGTTAACCTTTGCAGCCGCATATCCAGAATTGTTTGCGCCTGAATCTCGCTCAGTTCATAACGGCGAATCAATTCATCTTTTGCTTCCTGGGGAGTTTTTGAAGCCCTGATAAGAGCGACTACATCATCGAGATTATCCAGTGCAATATTAAGGCCTTCAAGAATATGGGCTTTCTCTTCGGCTTTTCTCAGTTCAAAGGCAGTTCGACGATAGACAATGACCTTTCTATGGAGAATAAAATGTTCAAGTATCTCCTTGAGATTAAGTACTTCAGGCTTGTTGTTAACAATAGCCAGCAAAATGATACCAAATGACTTCTGCATCTGGGTCATTGTATAGAGCTGATTAATGACTATTTCAGCTATCTCATCTTTTTTAAGCTCAATGACAACTCTCAGACCATGTCTGTCAGATTCATCCCGAACCTCTGAAATGGAATTAATCCTCTTATCTTTGACCAGTTCAGCTATTTTTTCGACCAAAGTGGCCTTATTAACCTGATAAGGTATTTCTGTTACTATTATTGCCTCTCGCTTGCCATCTTTTATCTTTTCTATATGGGTCAGTGCCCTAATGACAACTATGCCTCTACCTGTCTCATAGGCCTCTCTAATTCCGGCACGACCACAGATCTGACCTCCAGTAGGAAAATCAGGACCTGTGATGATGGACATTATCTGATGGACCGTGAGATTCGGGTCATCAACAATGGTAATAAGAGCGTCTATAACCTCAGTAAGATTATGAGGCGGAATATTTGTCGCCATACCTACTGCTATACCAGAAGATCCATTTATTAATAAATTAGGGACCTTACTGGGCATAACCGATGGTTCATTCAGAGAGTTGTCATAGTTGGGAATCCAATCGACAGTATCTTTTTCAAGATCGTTGACAATTTCTCTGTCAATTCTGGTCATTCTCGCTTCGGTATATCGCATTGCAGCGGGAGAATCACCGTCCATTGATCCAAAGTTACCCTGTCCATCAACCAGGGGATAGCGCAGGGAAAAATCCTGTGCCATACGAACTATAGTGTCATAGGCTGCCGTATCACCATGCGGATGATACTTACCAATAACATCACCGACAATCCTGGCGGATTTAACGTAGGGACGATTATAATGGACGCCAAGTTCCCGCATGGCAAAAAGAGCCCTTCTATGGACCGGTTTCAAACCATCGCGAACATCCGGCAGAGCCCTGCCGATTATGACACTCATTGCATATTCGAGGTAGGATTTCTGCAACTCTTTTTCTATGGAAATTGTCGGAAATTGCTCACTGCTATTTTCTATATCTGTGCTCATAAGAGAATATCTGCTTTTTAATTAATTTCGTTATAGAGAGGAAACTTGTTAGATATCGAGGTCTGTTACTTCAAGTGCGTGATTCTGAATAAATTCACGTCTCGGTTCGACCTTATCACCCATCAGCGTTGTGAAGATATCATCAGCCTGTTCGGCATCATCTATTGTTACCTGCATCAGTGTCCTGTTTTCAGGATTCATGGTGGTATCCCACAGCTGTTCGGGATTCATTTCACCAAGACCTTTGTAACGCTGTAGATGGCTTCCTTTAAATGATTCATCTCTAATCAACTTCAACATCTCACTCCAGTCAGCAGCCGGAATTTCTTTGTCCTGTTTACTCTTGGTATAAATAATATTGAACGCGGACTGGATAAACGGATGGATCGTCGGAAAAAGACTCAAAGCAGTCCTGTATTCATTAATGAGCGGTATCTGTGGGCCAAGGGTCATCATAATTTGAACCTTTCCACGAACAGCTATATCAAACTCATAGCAGTCGGGGCGCCATCTGCAGGAACGAATATTGCCAATAACAAGTTTTTCTTCAGGAAGTTTAGCTTTCAAATCCCTGATAAAGGATTCATCTTTAAACTGATCCGCCGATCGTATGCCGTTATCGAGCAGAAAATAAAGCATCTCTTCCCATATATTCATACGATTCATAAACAGCGTTATCCGCTGATAGACCGACAGTTTTTCAAGGAGTTCAATTAAAAATTCACCCTCAACTATAGTTTTTTCAACACCAGTAACCTCCACCTTTAAATTTTCGCTGGCCTGGGTAAAGAGATGGCTGTTAAGCTTATTTTCATCGAGAAAATATTGTTCTTTTTTCCCTCTACCTAAACGGTAGAGGGGGGGCTGACCAATATAGACAAAACCTCCTTCAATAAGAGGAAGCATCTGCCTATAAAAAAAGGTGAGGAGCAGAGTGCGAATATGGGCACCATCCACATCGGCATCTGTCATTATTATTATTTTATGATAGCGAAGCTTTTCTAATACAAACTCATCTTTACCAATACCACAGCCCAGAGCACCAATGAGATGCTTGATTTCCTCACTGCCAAGAATACGATCAAACCTGGCTTTTTCAACATTAAGAATTTTTCCGCGAAGTGGAAGAATTGCCTGATTGGACCTGTCTCTGCCTTGCTTTGCAGAGCCCCCGGCCGAGTCACCCTCCACGATGAATATTTCTCTTTTTGCCGGATCTTTTTCCTGACATTCAGCAAGTTTGCCTGCCATCATTAAGCTGGTTGAACCTTTCTTTCGTGACAGATCCCTGGCTCTTTTAGCAGCTTCTCGTGCTCTTGCTGCATCGACAACCTTGGACAGTATTTTCTTAGCAACGCCAGGATTTTGTTCTAGAAAGAGGGTTAATTTTTCGGTACAGACAGATTCAACAATGGATTTAACCTCACTGTTACCAAGCTTTGTTTTTGTCTGTCCCTCGAATTGAGGGTTAGGCACCCGAACAGAAATGACACAGGTAAGACCTTCCCGTACATCGTCTCCACCCATTTTTTCCCGCATGTTTTTCGGGATCATATCATCGTTGGCGTACTTGTTGATGCATCTGGTCAAGGCTGCCCTGAAGCCGGCAACATGGCTGCCACCTTCACGGGTGTTGTTGTTATTTACAAAGGAGTAGAGCCTCTCAGCATATCCATCGTAGTGTTGCAGGGAAATCTCTACCTCTACATTATCTTTGGCAGCCGAGATAAATATAGGTGGATCGAAGACAGGAGTTCTTTTTCGGTTGAGGTATTCCACATAGGAAATAATACCTCCAGAAGCATGAAATTTATCTTCTTCTCCGCTTCGTTCGTCTTTCAGATATATGCGCAGACCTTTATTTAAAAAACTTAACTCCCGTAACCTACTTTTTACGGTGTCATAATTATAAGTTGTTGTTTCTGTGAATATTCCAGGGTCGGCAGTAAAGGTGATTTTTGTACCTGTCTTTTCACTTTCTCCGACTACCTGCAATTCACCTGTTCTATCACCGTATTCATATTCTTGTATATATATTTTCCCATTGCGGCGAATTTCGGCGATGGTCTTGGTTGAGAGCGCGTTGACCACCGAGACACCAACACCATGCAGCCCACCAGAAACCTTATAACTTGAATGATCAAATTTTCCACCGGCATGTAAGGTGGTCATAACCAATTCAAGGGCCGTCATATTTTCGGTCGGATGTTTATCCACAGGAATACCGCGACCATCATCTTCGACAGACACAGAATTATCCTCATGAATTGTCACCCTTATACGAGTGCAGTGACCAGCTAAAGCTTCATCAATACTATTGTCTACAATTTCCCAAATCAGGTGATGGAGACCTTCCTCAGCGGTATTACCGATATACATGGAGGGTCTTTTTCTAACTGCCTCAAGACCGTCCAAAACCTGTATCTGTTCTGCATCGTAATTATTATTTGTTTCTGTCACACTTGTTCCTTTTATAAAAAAAATAAATATATCTGTATCTTATAACTGCATTGGCATAATTATACTTATAAAGCCCTTATCTTCTTCTGACTTCATAAGGCATGGACTGCTATTTGAGTTTATGTATGCTTCGACTGTCTCGCATTCCATTACCTGCAGGGTTTCAATAAAGTATCGACAGTTAAAACCGAGAATAAGCGGCTCACCATCATACGATATGTTCTGTTCGTCTTTGGCATTTCCGAGGTCGGCGTTTTGAGACGAAAGAATCATTTTGTTAAGATTGATTTTCAACTGAATGGTATGGAAAATATCTTCAGTGAAAAGATTGATTCGCTTGAGAGATTCCAGGAAGGGGATTCTGTTTATTTTTACGCAGTTCGTTAGCTCAATAGCATCAATAATGGCCGAGTATTGTGGAAATTCTCCATGTTTTAGTCGAATAACCATGACTGCCTGATCATCACGCAGCACAACCTGTTTTTCTTCAAAGGAAACTTCAATGTTATCCCTTCCTTCGCAGAATTTTTTCCATTCCTGAATCCCCTTTTTAGGTATAAGAGTTACATCATTGAGATGCAACTGATCGAGATCCACTGCCACATCTTTTTTCATGATGGAGAGTCTGTGGCCGTCAGATGAGACCATTTTAAGATAATAGGTGTCTTCAATTTTTTCTTTTTCGAAGAGAACTGAAGTGAGTGAGTAGATATTCTCCTGTTCATTTGCTATTGAATAAATAACTTTTTCTATAAGTTCCAAAAAAATGTAACTTTCAAAGGAGATAAAAGTGTCTTCTTCATATTCAGGAAATTCAGGAAATTCATCGCTGGCAATTCCTGCAAGGTTATAGGTACTTAAGCCAGCCTTGATTATAACCCAGCTGTTTTCAGTTTCTTCTATGGTTATAGTCTCTGATCCAGATTCTCTCACTATTTCGAATATTTTCTTTGAAGGTAGAGTTAAAAGACCTTCATCATGAATTTCTGCAGGAACAAAAATTCGCAAACCAATTTCAAGATCAGTGCCGGTAAGACTAAGGCCTCCACTGGTAGTCCCAATAAGAACATTTGACAGAATAGCCAAGGTCCCTTTTTTATTGGTTATATTTTGAAGGCTATTAAGACCTTCAAGTAGATCGTTTTTACTTACAGTGCAGTTAAGAGGCATCAAGGAACTCCTTTTGGCATACCCTTAGTATATATATTTTTTTATTACTATTAAGGCGTTTGACATGTTTATACTGGCCTTAATACATCGATATTTAAAGGTTTTTGTTAAACAAATAAAAAGTTAACATCTCTTTGGTTTTGTTGATAATGAGTTATGAACAGTAGAGTAAACAGCTTATCCATAAACTCTTAACAAGAGTCTGTTTAATGTATGTTGATAACTGAGTTAAAAAGTGATGTTCCTTAATTTAAAGGTAAGATCAAATTTTAACGAAATAACACAGATATGTTTTGCATATCCGTGACCTGTAATCTAGTAAAAATAGGTAAAAAATTCAATATAATAATAAAAATAACAAACGGAAAAAAGCCATATAATCTTGTGAAGAAAAATAGCCAGGCTGATAGGCCTGGAATTGCAATAGCAAGTTTTTACAGCATGCTATGTGCGCTTCATGGATAGTAAAAATAAAATAGCAGGCGGTCATTTTATATTATAGCTCTACAAGATAACAAAGAGTTGGGTGGAAAGGGCATCCTCAACTGTGGGTTCTTTTGGAAGAAGGGGAGGCCTACGCTTCAATGCAGTTCAGGCCAGGAAAGGAACTTCCTCTGGAATACCCTTAGTAGTTAAGCTTTTTATTACTATTAAACCGGTGGATATGTTTATACATGGCGTAAGGTGTTTATATATTTATTTTTTTTTTAAACAAAAAAAAGTTTATATATTTTTTTTTCTGTTGATAAAGAGTTATGAACAGTATTGTGCACAGCTTATCCATAAACTCTTAACAATCGTCTGTTTAATGTATGTTAAGAACTGTGTTAAAAAGTGATGGACCATATTTGTGGGTAATGTCAATTTTTGATGGAATAACAAAGGAATGCTTTGCATCTAACGGTCTACAATCTAGTGAAAAATAGGTAAATAATTAACAAGAATAATAAAATAACAAATGGAAAAAAGGCCAGACTATATTTTGAGAAAAAAAATAGACAAACTTCTCGGGGAGGCGCTTAAAAACCAAGTTTTCACAGCATGTTCTGTTGGCTTCTTTATAAAAAAGGAGAATGCAACAGAAGGTGATATCTCAAACTACGGTTCTGCCGGAGAGGGACAACGTACCTTTCCGGTTGATGACGAGACAGTTTTTGATCTTGCCTCTCTCACTAAACCTCTGGTTACTTCCCTTAGCGTGCTGGCTCTTTTGGAAGAAGGAAAGATTAATATTGAAGACAGGCTGGCAAAATTTTTTGACACGAGCTCAACAGACAAACAAAATATAACACTTTTGCATCTACTGACTCATTCTTCAGGATTGCCAGCGCATCGGCCGTATTACAAAAAACTTGTGGATCTTCACCACAAGGAAAGAATGGATAGGCTCACTGACTGGATTTTAGATGAAAATCTTTTATTTAAGACCGGTGCTGAAAACCTGTACAGTGATCTTGGTTTTATTCTTCTTGGTAGAATAGTTGAAAAAGTTTCCGGAGAATCATTGGATGAATATTGGGAACGAAAGATAACAACACCCCTGGGGCTCGATAAGGAGCTGTTTTTCGCAAGTAAACGAAAAACAGTCCCTTTGGTATGCGCAGCCACAGGAGTGTGTGAGTGGTCAAAAATAAGGCTTTGCGGAACGGTTCACGACGATAATTGTAGAGCTTTGCGGGGAGTGGCTGGTCACGCCGGACTTTTTGGAACAGCTAAATCTGTATTATCTTTGTGCGAAAATATAATGCTGCAGTTTAAAGGCGAGCGACAACATCCTTCTTACAGTTCCAAAAATCTAAAAAAATTATTAAGTCACAAACAGGGACCCTGGAGGTTCGGTTTTGATACTCCAACTGGAGGACACTCGAGCAGTGGCAAGTTTTTTTCCGATGTGACTGTTGGTCATCTTGGATTTACTGGAACATCTTTTTGGATTGATCTTCAAAGGGGAATTGCAATAGTTTTTCTAACAAATAGAGTTTTCTGCGGAGAAAAGTTAACTCCTATTAAAAGACTAAGGCCAAGGCTTCACGATACTATAATGGAATTTCTAACACCCCACAAGGGGGTATAAGTGCCTTGGAGATTACTTTAAGTTCCTAATTTCAAAACACTCTCCAGATTTCTTGTTTTTTATACCCCTCAAGGGGGTACTAAAAAGAGTGACAGGCTTTCAGGAGTAAGGCACTAATAAAGAAAATCCGGATGAACAGATGGTTCAACCGGATTAAAAAAAGCTATGTAACTATATAATAGATAACTTAATAGATAACTTAATAGATAACTATTTTCTACCACCAGCAGATAGTCTGATCAGCTGCAAATATTTTATCTACAAGAGCATCGTAATCAGGACTCTCAGTATTGAGATCAAAAGTGTCAGATTCTCTGTCGCGGGTAACTATTTCCACCAGCTTCTTAACGGTTTCATCCGGCTCGGATTTATATACATTTAATATTTTCATGGAATAACTCCTGGAAAGGTTATTTTATCCCGTAAGGGACGATGTGGGTCATCTCGCGAAGTTTCTCACCGAGTTCTTCGATAGTAAGAGCCTCAAAACCGTTTTTTTCCACATTGGCCGGTACTGTGGAATAGACATCGCCTTCCATATCACGCAGCATCTCGATGCTTTCCTGGGTCAACTCATCAAGCTGAGGTATTTCTGTGTCCATAACAACGCCAAAGGCGTACATATTCTCAACAGCAAGTCCAAGCGCTGACCGTATACCATCTATGGCGTAATCCTTGTGTCTGTACATTAAACATACTTTTTTATATTCCATACCAATATCTCCTTACAGGCTCAGATAACAGTCATAATCTTCGATGATAATACCATGCTGGGCTTGGGTTGCCATTTTTTGGGCGGTAAGACCGGCTGGGACGTCATCAACAGCAAAACCCTGCTTTTGGTAACTGTCAACGCAGATGGAGACATCGTCAGCTATTTCGCAAAGACCCTCAAAAGCGGGATCTTTTGAGAGAGTTGTGGCTTTCCATGTGAAAAAAACTTTAACTTTTGATCCTTTCGCCTTAGCAGCCTTAGTAATGCCTATGGCATGTTGCAGGCTGTCAGGTGAAGTTACAAATATACCTAGACTTTTTGCCATGTTAACTTCCTCCATAAATAATGGTGGCTATTTATTATTAAATTTGAAATGAATAACAAAAACTCTAACCCCGGTAAACGAAAAAATAAGCCGGGATAAGTGCCTTTATGCAGGTTATTTTCTTGTTTTTATGAACAAAAATAATCTGTAAGGCACTAAATACGGACAATCAGGACAACTGTTCGTATTTAGTGTCTGAACGAAAACCGGCAAATTTTTTCAAGTTCGAGGCGGGCGATAATTTTAACCGGAGGAATACATTAAGTATTTTGAGGATTAAAATTATCGCGCAACGAAGAAATTGGAAAAATTGGTGGTTTTCGGCCGGGCACTATATAGCGACTATCAACTGGTACCTGACACCAAACCGACGGCAAAAAGCAGACTATACACAAGTGACAACTTTGCAGTGCCCGCAAGCAATTCATTGAGTAAGGCACCTTTTTCCTGTGCTACTCTTTTGGCAAGCAGCAAAGCCATTGGCAGAGTAAACAGCGGCAACAGAATATATATCTCTGCGACGCCGGTCACTATCATTGCCGGAGGAACAAGATAACTGAAGAGAAGCAGTAACTTATATTCGGCAATTGTCCGACTGCGCCCCAGGATTACAGCCAGGGTATTTTTACCTGCCTTACGATCCGTATCGATATCTCTGAGGTTATTGACCACCATAATGGCGGTAATGAGAAGTCCAGGCGGTACAGCGGCCAGCATCGCCACCCAGGTCAACTGTCCGGCCTGGATAAGATAGGTCCCGCCAACGGCCACCAAACCAAAAAATATAAAAACAAAAATCTCACCCAGTCCATTGGAAGCAAGGGGAAATGGCCCTCCACTGTAGGCAAGCGCAGCCAGCACCGAGGCCGCACCAATGAGCACTATCGGCCATCCACCAAGTACAGCGAGATAAAGAAAAACCAATGCGGCAAGAAACAAACAGAGAATCATGCCCCGCTTCACCTCACCAGGCGGAATCAATCCACTCTGGGTAACTCTTACCGGGCCCAGTCGCTCTTCGGAATCAATATCATTTTTAAAATCAAAATAGTCATTGGCCAGATTAACCCCGATCTGCAATAGTACGGCACCGAGGAGGCAACAAAAAGCCGGTATTAAAGTAAACTTTCCGTCACGAAAGGCAACGGCAGAACCGACCGCAACCGGTCCCACTGCTGCTGGGAGGGTTTTGGGACGAATGGCCAAAAGCCAGAGGCCTATTTTTGAAGAAACCTTTTCTTGCATATTTTTCTACAATCTCCGGAAGAGCCTTTAAAAATTATTAATTACGTATAAAACTCAGCTACTTTTGTTGTCATTTTCGCGCAGGCGGGAGATAAGCGCAGACTTCGATCCAGAACGTACTGAAATAACTAGATTCCCGCCTGCGCGGGAATGACGGCAAATTAGCAAAATGTAGTTTTTACGACGCTATTATTATTGATAGACTCGTAAAAAGTTAATCCGAAGTTCTCGGATGGCTATGAAAAAAGGCTGATATACTAGGAGCTTGTCCGAGAATAGGCATTTTGTTCAAAATCGAGAAATTTTAAAAAAATAAGCACAGCCATATATTTGATATTGCGAGCATTATTTTTTGGGAATTCCGAAGAGTTTGGGCAGGTAAGCGTAGACTCCGAAAGGGCATTCTCGGACAGGCTCCTAGGCGTGGTGTTTGAACCAGGATCTCAACTATACATGTGGTATGTTGAGATCCTGATTCAAACCCACAACGACGTAGATCGGACTTTTCGAAGTCTACGCTTATCTACGACATCATCATTATTCAACAAACAGATGCTTACTGACCTTCAGTTCGATGGCATAGATGGCAAAATAGAGCAGTACCCCCAATAGCCCCATGCCCATAATACCGGTATACATTTCCGGATAGAGCAAAACCTGATAGGTTTCAATCACTATGTAATAGCCAAGCCCATAACTGGTCAAGGACTGTTCGGCTATAAAGAGCACCGCCACCGCTGTCCCGACCGATATCCGCAGGGCTGTGAGTACTGCGGGAAGGGATGCGGGCAGATAGACATATCGAAACAGTGCCCTGCGTCCGGCCCCAAGGGATCTGACAGATAGAATCAGTTCCTTTTTCAGGCCTGAGGCCTCATCCCGCACCACCACCAGAATCTGGAAAAAGATGATTATGGCAATCAGGGTAATTTTGGAAAAATCACTTATCCCCATCAGCACATAGATGACCGGCAGGAATATAATCTTTGGGATCGGGTAGATAATGGCAATCAGCGGACTGACCACCCGGTCCAGTTTTGGCATCTGTCCAAGTGCCAGTCCCAGAGGCGCAGCAAAGAGGGTGGCAAGAAAAACTGCCGCCAGAACTCTGCCCGCAGAAGCCAGGAAATGTAAGCCCAATTCCCCGGTCACATTGACAAAAAAGAGAGGCACCACCTCAATCGGCGAAGGAAGGATAGGACGGTTTACGGCAAGGGCCATCAGCTGCCAGAGGCAGAAAAACATGAGCACCCCAATAAAGGTACTGAGAAAGGTCGCTTTTTTCTTCATTGTTATCAGCGACTCCCTCAGTTGCCCCTGTCATTTTGAAGCGCGAGAAGCTCACGCAAGTCTGCACACCGCTTAATGAACTCAGGATCCGTTCGTTTATCAATCTCTCCTGACAGATGATTGTCAATGACCTGTGGTGTTCGGTTACAGCTGTTGCCAAGGACTAAGATCTTTTCCCCAAGCACCACCGCCTCTTCGATATCATGGGTGACGGTCAGTGATGTTAACCCAGACTCCTGATGAAAACTGTTCATCACCTTTTGCAGCTCCTCCCTGATCGGGGCATCAAGTGCTGAAAAGGGCTCATCCATCAGCAGGAAATCCGGTTCGAGCACCAGGGTTCTGGCGATGGCGGCTCGTTGTCGCTGGCCCCTGGACAACTGAGCGGGATACTTATCCTTTAGCTGTTCTATCCCCAGCCATTTCAACCAATACTCCACCCGGCTCTCCTCCCTTGTCACATCAAGTTTTACATCGATGGGGCTGTGTTTTCCATCCGGCCCATAGAATTTTCTCACCTTCAGCCCCAGCCTGGTGTTTTCCAGTATGGTCGCCCAGGGCAACAGCCCATGGTCCTGAAGTACCAGTCCAGTGGATGGCCTGGCACGGATAATTTTTTCCCCCCCGATTCGGATTTCGCCTCCGCCAGGTTTATTTAAACCTGCGATAAGGTAGAGAAGTGTCGTTTTCCCACAGCCGGAGGGGCCAATAACCGTCCAGGCCTCCCCACGTCTGATGGTAAAGGTAAAATCCTCAAAGAGAAACGCTCCCTGCCCATAGCCGAATTTGAGGTTTTGTACCTCGATCATTTCATGTAACCCTTTCGCCACAACCTTGATTAACTCGTAAAAAGTCTCCTGCTCCGTCATTCCCGCCTGCGCGGGAATGACGGCAAATTAGCAAAATGTAGTTTTTACAACGCCATCAACCTTTCATTTAGCCAGAAACTCTGAGGTGACTGAATCCTCATAGGCCAAGGGCTTGGCAAGGAGGTTTTTCTCAACCATCCAGGCCATTACATCGTCCCACTGCGCTCTGGTCGGCAGAGCTTTGCGCGGCATTGGGGGAATACGAAAATCAGTTTGAACATTTTTCGGAACCCGTATTTTTTTCAGCATCAGTTCCTGGTAAGCGGCGGGATCGCTGTTTAAGTCTGCACATGCTTTATCCCATGCTATCATAAAACTTTTAACAGTAGCCTTCTTGTTTGAAAGGGCATCACCAGTAAAGGTTATCACACTGGCACTGACACTTTTAAGGGCAATATCACTGACTATTTCCACGGCCCCGCCTTTTATGGC
>WTAT01000582.1 GCA_013139415.1 Desulforhopalus sp. | reverse complement strand
CCATTCCGAACACGGAAGTTAAGCTCTTTAGCGCCGATGGTACTGCACGGGCGACTGTGTGGGAGAGTAGGTCACCGCCGTTTTTCTATAACAAAAGCCCCAGGCAGATTTCTGCTTGGGGCTTTTGTGGTTCTAACCCCGGTAAACGGGAAAATAAGCCAGGACTCTTTTCAGTACCCCCTTGAGGGGTATAAGTGCCTTGGAGGTAACTTTAAGATTATAATTACAATACACTCTTCAGATTTCTTTTTTTTATACCCCTCAAGGGGGTACTAAAAAGAGTGACAGGATTTCTAAAGTAAGGCACTAAAATTTGTTTTCTGTTTAGAAAATCTTCTACTGAAAAACAAACTGTTAAGTTGTGGTTGTGCTATTCTCCGTCAAACTCCATTATGGAAAAAATTGCACAATCCGATATTTGCTCCCTGCCCTTCAACTCTGGCAACTCGATAAGAAAAGCACATTCAATAATATCTCCACCTAGATTTTTAACAAGCTGAACGGTGGCACCGACAGTCCCCCCGGTAGCTATAAGGTCATCAATGATAACGATTTTTTCACCCTCATTGATCGCATCCTTGTGAATTTCAAGAGTACCCGAGCCATACTCAAGACTATATAATTCTTCAAGAGTTTCAGATGGAAGTTTACCTTTTTTTCGTACCGGAATAAAACCCAGGCCCAATTGATAGGCTAATACCGCACCGAAGACAAAACCTCTGGCATCGATACCGACAATCTTATCAATGTGTTTATCCCGGTAGCGTTCGTAAAAAATATCACAGGACTTCTTGAATGCATCCGGGTCTTTCATCAAGGTTGTCAAATCTCGAAAAACAACACCTGGTATAGGCCAGCCGACTATGCTTCGTACACTTTCTTTCAGATCCATCTATTTCCTCTTTTATTGTCCTGTTAAATATATTTTTCTATCACTTTCACGAGAAGCTGTTTTACATTGTCTGCGTTTTGCTGAAACACTGCAAGAATTTCATCCCAGGTTACCGGTTCCTCATCAACTTTCCAGCAATCATAATCAGTAGACATGGCCACGGCGGCATAGGGGATTTCTACCTCTTTAGCCAGCATTGCCTCAGGAGCCGTAGACATGTTTATCACATCCGCCCCCCAAAACCGAAACATCCTTGATTCGGCGACTGTAGAAAAACGCGGACCTTCGATTGTGACCACACACCCTTTAGGATGCATGGTCAATTCCAGTACCTGACCTGTCTCAAACAATGTACGACGCAAATCTTTATCAAAAGGTTTCGCCATAGCGGTATGGTGGACACCGTCTTCAAAAGAATCAAAGAAAGTATTTTTCCTGAAACGGGTAAAATCGATAAACTGATCAAGAATAACCAGGTGCCCCCGATCAATTTCTGCCCTGAGGCTACCACAGGCTGTCGTAGCTATTATATGGCTCACGCCGACCTGTTTAAGAGCCATGATATTGGCTCTATTGTTTACCTGTGTCGGGCTATATTGATGTTTTCGTCCATGCCTTGCCAAAAGCACCGTCTCTACACCACCGATCTTGCCGGTCATTAATGAAGAAGACGGTTTTCCATACTCGGTGTTCATTTCAACCTTTTTGGGGTCTTGCAATATATCTGGGTCATCAAGTCCCGAACCTCCAATAATACCAATTTTTACCATAATTCCCCCTCCCTTCCTCTTAAAATTGGACTTTTCAAGTATCTTCTTTTTCAAAGTGGCCTACTCTATCGAACTCCTTGATCAGTCGCAACTTTTTTATAAAGAAAACAAGGTTACAGCTTCAGATGCTGTTGACATTTAATAGGCGCCTGCCAATAATAACGTTAGCATCAAGCACGACCCTACAGAAAAACATGATGGAATGAAAGATACGTAGTACCTCCCCCTCTCCTTAACGGTTTTTGAAAATGTCTACCTATCAATGGATTAACCGCTTCAAGCACAACAGTAAATTAGTTCCCGCAGTACTCCTTCTTGTAACCATCGGTAGCGACCAATACACTAAATTTCTGGTTGGAAAACTGTTTGATTCTTCCACCAAAATGTCATTTCTCAACAGTTTTTTAGAATTATCTTTTATCAGAAATCACGGCGGTTTCCTTGGCATAGTTAACAACCTCCCTGAAATTCACAAATTTTTTCTACTTTATATCTGTGTGTCCTTTCTACTTCTAGCCTGTCTGATCTACCTCTTTTATTTAAAAAAAAGAACAGCCCGTTACAATATACCGCTTGTTTTTGTGACCGGCGGTGGAATAAGCAATCTTTTAGATAGACTACTTCATGATGGAGGGGTTACTGATTTCTTGAGTATCGGAGTCGGCGACCTTCGAACAGGTATTTTCAATCTCGCAGATATCTATATACTCTTTGGATCTTTTTTCCTTGGCTATTTGGTGTTTGCCTCTGCGCCAAATACTGCACATTGATCAATTACCAGTTCATAATCTTATTTCTCGCGCATTTCTTAAATGATTTATGTATAGTTCCCGATTACTGATTTACACAACCTTGAGGTCCTTGCCTCAAATTTTTTATATTTACAATTTCTTTCACGGAGTCTGCAATGCTTAAGGTAGGATTTATCGGCTGGCGAGGAATGGTAGGTTCTGTTCTCATGGAACGGATGCTGAGCGAAAACGATTTTCATGGATTTGAACCGGTGTTTTTCACCACATCTCAGGTAGGACAGGCCGGCCCCGATGTTGGCGGCAGTTCAAGACCTCTTGAAGATGCTATGGATATAAACCGACTGGTAGAAATGGATATCATCCTTTCATGCCAGGGTGGAGGATATACGTCAAAAGTCTATGAACCTCTCCGCAAGAAATGGAACGGATACTGGATTGACGCGGCATCGACGCTCAGAATGCAGGATGATGCAATCATTGTACTCGACCCGGTTAATCGGTCGGTAATTGACAATGGACTGAAAAATGGCATCAAAAACTATATCGGTGGTAACTGCACTGTCTCTCTCATGCTGATGGCGCTTGGAGGTCTTTTCGAAAATGACCTCGTTGAGTGGATCAGCTCCATGACCTACCAGGCTGCAAGTGGTGCCGGTGCAAAGAACATGCGGGAACTCATATCTCAGATGGGGGAACTGCAAGTTGGGGTCAAGGACCTGCTTGGTGATCCGTCCTCTGCTATTTTGGACATTGATAAGAAAATCACAACTACTCTCAACGACGGGTCACTGTCCATGGAAAACTGGGGTGTCCCCCTGGCAGCCAGCCTTATCCCATGGATTGATGCGCCGGTTGCCGGAGGCCAAACTAAAGAAGAGTGGAAGGGAATCTCAGAAACCAACAAAATTCTCGGTTACAGTACTGATCAGGTAATCCCTATTGATGGGCTTTGTGTGCGGATCGGCGCCATGCGATGCCATGCTCAGGCATTCACTATCAAGCTGAAAAAAGATATAAGTATTGAAGAAATTGAGAAAATCCTCGGAAATCACAACGAGTGGGTCAGGGTCATCCCCAATGACCGACAACATAGTTCCGAGGAGCTAACCCCTGTAAAAGTATCCGGTACGCTTACGGTTCCGGTGGGCCGGATCCATAAAATGAATATCGGGCCGGAATATTTAACTGCTTTTACAGTAGGTGATCAGCTGCTCTGGGGCGCTGCCGAACCAGTTCGGCGAATGCTGAACATAGTACTTAATCATCTGCAATAATAGCTGTAAATAGTGCACAAGGCAATCTCAACCGGACCGTTTTCGTTTCACTAAACGGTCCGTTGTTATTATATTCCCTCTGCTATTCCTGATAATCAAGCAACAACTGATCGACGCTTACAGCTTGCTGTTGCTTGTCGCTCAAATTTAGTAAATACTGGTCATCCTCCCCCAGTGATTCACCAATCTTTGACGAGATAACTATTACCTTTGGTCTATCGATATACTCACTCACCTCAGTCACCATCCCTACTCTTTTATCTGAAAGCTTCACATAGGTGCCGGGTGGGTAGAGCCCAACCATTGAGATAAATGCTGCCATCAATCCCGGATGAAAGGCTCCTTTATCAGCAAGCATAATAGTATAAGCGCCTTGTGGATCCAAAGCTGCCTTATATGGACGCACGGCGGTCAATGCCTCAAAGACATCACAAATTTGCAACAGAGCTGTAACAGGATGGCGAACAGCCCACTCCGGTTGCTTAGGATAACCGCCTCCATCATAGCGAAGATGATGGCCCCAACATGCAGCCAGATCAAGTTCAGAAATATCCTTTTGCTCAAGAAGAATCTCTACCCCGGCCCTTGGATGATCACGAATGACCTCAAACTCCTCATCGGTCAATCGCCCTTTTTTAAAAAGAATTGAATCAGGTATCCTGCATTTTCCAATATCATGGAGCAAAGCGGCAGTACCAATTGAAAGTAGATCCTTTTTGGACCATTGCATTTTGGATCCCACATATACAGCAAGAGATGATACGCGTACCGAATGTCCGACCGTGTAACTGTCATAGTCGGGATAATGGACATGTTGCATCACATCGGAAAAACTCGATTGAACATAACGCAACATAAACTCGCTCACCGAACGAGCTTTATCTATATCTAGGGTACGGTCAAATGAAGCATCCCCATAAGCTTTTGATACTACTTCGTACAATTCTTGATATAAAAACGTAGGCGATTGCAAACCTTTGCCAACAGCCTGCCCTTCCCAAACATTTGCAGTAGTCCGTTGTATTTTTCCAGCCTCATCTGAGAACGGTTCGCCAAGCCTGATATTATTGATGCCGTAATTTGTAAATAGAGACCGGGCATCGGTCAATTTTGTTACTGGTATTTCGGGGAGCGCAGTAATATCGAAAAAAATTTTTAGGTCGCTAATGGAAATACCTTTCTGTAACCCAAATCCGCCGCATTGTAGAGTGTCTGCTAACAGAATCAGCTGCTTTCCAGTAACCGATGGACCGAAAACCCGTTTACCCTCAAAAATATAAAATCCGTCAATAATGCCGATAAAAATTTCATTGGATCCTGTTGATCTGAAATAATCGTTGGACAGATCAATAATTTCAGAGCTGTAGGCATTCACTTTGGGGTGATCAGAAAAATAGAGCTTTCTATTTGCCATCCCCTTGCAAAGCAACATTATAATGGTGTTGATAGTATCTAGCATAGTTACAAAATACCTAAAGCAATTCCACCAAGGATTGTCGTTTTAGCGTTTTCAGTACTTCATTGGCTGCTCGTCGGCAGTTCTTCGGCCAAGTTGGAAGTATTCCCATTTTTCTATCTTTTACTATCTCGCAGAGCATAGCTTGCATATCCTTGACATAGAGTCCGGCCGTTGCAGCAATTGTTTTTTGGAGCCAGGGTAACTCCTTTTCCTCTTCTGAAATATTCTGAAAATATTCAAGTATAAGCTGGCCGGCAGCCATCTTCAAAGCCAGTGGTGGTTCAGCTAAGTGAGCTTGTAAGAGATATGATCGAACGAACTCCAAATGAGTAGGATTTATAATTTCTAAAAAAGGGCCAACTGCTTCAAATAGCGGATCCTGAGGTTCAGCCAGAAGACCTGAGAAAATTTTTTCGGAAAGAACATCCCTAAGAGAGGTTTCAATAAGAAATGCAAAAAGTTCATAGGAGAAAATCAAACTCGGACTGAAAATATTCTGTGCCACTATTTTTTCCTGAAAAGCATCCATCTCTTCCAGCTGGGAACAGATGTTCTTCATCCCCTTACTATGCATTTGTGACGCAACCTCAATAGCTTCAAAAAAAATCCCTCTATTCTCCTCTCCCTGTCCGACAATAAGCAATTCATTGACCACAAATGGCCAAAGCAATAACAGCATAGTATTAGGCATTTTTCTGGAAAGCTCTACAACAAAATCCAGTGAACTAAGGTTTTCAGAATCACGTAAGGTGCGCAGCACCATGGTCAACAGTTGTCGAAAATAAACAAAATTGCCCGAATCGGCAAAATGTTTGATGCCATCAACAAGTACATCTTTTTCCCTATCGCCAAGTCTACCGGCTAGGATCTTTTTCAGTTTCTGTTCAAGATTTTCCATTAACTGCTTATCTTGGTCAGAGGAAATCAATTGCAGAATTATGGACATTTCTTCACTACTATCCACAGAGGTGATATGTTCAAGTATTTTTATGGGTATGCTATTATCGTAGATGAATGTTTTCAGCTCAGAAGTAGATATTTTTTGATCTTCATTAAGCAGTTGACGTAAATTTTCTTTTGAACGTGCAGACTTTTTCACCGTCTCTGGCTGATCAGTCTTTCTTTTAGCCAAATGTGAAAGCAAAAACCTTATGGTTTCTTGGGAGTTTTTATCGGAAAGGCTCAATTCCAGGCTTTCAAATATGGAGGTGATGACATCGGCATCACTGTTGGCGACAGATTCAGCGCCCTGACCATCTAAAGAATAATCACCAGTTATTATTTCATACAAAAGAGTTTGCACATCGTGCCATGTTGCATTGGGGAATCCATTAATTTCATTTCCCTTGCTCTTTCCAGGCTCCGACAATTTTTCAAGAAATCCTCTACATTGTTCTACTTGCTGTTTATTTAATCCCTGCTCACCAAGTGCAATACAGAGATCGTCCAAACTCTGCCTGGCATCATTATTTAGATCTTCATGGAGAATTGATGCCTCATCTACTAAAAACTCTTGTTGTTCCAGGCGAATACCGGCTGGTAGATCGACAATATTAAAATTAATGAAGGATTGGGTACTCTCAATTTCTGTACGCCAAGCTAACAAATTCTTGACAAAATATAACAACTGTTTGAGCGCTATAGATCTCTCGATTTCAATGGATCGAATGCCGATCTTTGACAGTAGCAGGTGTAATTCTTTGACAGGTGCCGAGGTTTCGGGCAATTTCATCTCTTCAACTAAGAGACCGTATCCCTCCACTTCGATTTTGACAGATTTAAGAGATGGAGATATTTCCCGCAACTGCAGAATGCAGTTACTTGCAACCTGATCCAATACAACGTGGCCTACCGGATAATATATCCCGACCTTAAATATCCGATAGAATGCCTCAATAAAACAAACGAGTGCTTCTTCTGAATGCAAAATGGATCGATTTTGTGGAATTTCAGCTTTATTCATCAAGGCAATCTAAAATAGAATTTAAATATCCGGGATTGAAAATCCCTTCAAAAAAAATGATATCATAACTATTGTTCAAATCAAGGCATCCTTTAGGATAAAGAAATAATTTTCTAACCCCGGTAAAGGGGAAATAAGCCGGGACTCTTTTTAGTACCCCTCGAGGGGTGTTCTTTTCAATGCCCCTTGAGGGTACTCAGTTAATTGCCCTCTTAAGGGGTAGAAGTGCCTTGGTGGTGTTTTCAAGGCTTGGTTGTTGACTACCAATCCCTGCCATATTGATTTATGATATTCTACAACTTACTGTATTTAAAAAGTATATAAGGAAATTTTACAAATTATCTATTTGAAGGAAAATCGATACTGCCAAAACATTCATTATGGAGCTGAAACAGTTATGCCAAACGAATATTCAGTTGAGATACACAAGTATCTTGGGGAGAAGATAGTAGCAGCTGAAAAAGCAATTGAAGAAAGTGAAGTGGATAACCCGAACATCCAAGGTCAAATAGTGGAATTACACTGGATACGAAAATATCTTGGTGACAATATAGACCTCAAAGATTTTACTTATTATTGAGGAGCAGCAGCAGCCCATGGTTTACAGTTATCTCCTTGATCTCTACCAGGTGTTGGACAAGAGAAAAAAAGATATTGAATTCCAGATTTCTCAATTGTCGAATGACCCGGAAAAGCTACAGTATCAAAAAGGACGGCTTACATCTATTAATGAATTTAAAGCTTTTTTAACAACACACTATCATGCCAAACTGCCCCGCAGAATCCAAAAGCAGCGTGAGTGATGCGGTACGTCGAATTAAAATTCCTATATGCCCAGGACTTGGAGCAAATAGAGAGCAAAAGTGTAAGTGGCAAGCGAACAGAGAGTAGAGAGCATGATGATCGCTCCGGAAAGTTCAGCATCACTTTTCAACTGTTGGGCCATGATATATGCCGCCGTCGCTGTCGGACTTCCGGCCAGCAGTACCCCGATCCCCAGTTCCTGACCACGAACTCCGATTAAAATCAAGATCCCTCCGGTAAGCGCCGGCAAAATAACGATTTTCAAACAAGCGGATAAAGCAGCAAGCGCAAGATCACCCCGTAATTTTCGAAACGAAAAAGACGCCCCGATGGCAATAAGGGCTAAAGGAAGCGACATACCGGTAACAATCTCAAATGCCCTATCGACAATTAGCGGCAGGGGCAGCGTTAGAAAACTCCACAATACCCCCCCAAACGAAGCCACAATAAGAGGATTGTAGACAATCTGTTTCACCAAGAAGAATGTATCCATATGATAACTATCGCGCCTTTGGGGAAGAATCAATGCCACCACCGACAAGAAATTAAACAGAGGTACCAGGAATCCCAGCAAGATACCTGCAACAGCAAAGCCCTCCTCGCCATATGCACTATAGACTATCGCAAGACCTACATAGGCCAGATTTCCTCTAAATGCTCCCTGACAAAATGCTCCATGCACAGATGGCCGATATTCACGAAAGCTACCGTATCCATATGATATAAAAAAAATAATCAGGACACTTACAATCAAACACGCAAGAAGAGGTCCGTTAAAACTTACAAAGAAATTGGCAGTGGCAATTTTATAAAATAGCAGAGCCGGCAAAGCGATGTAATAGATCAATCGATTGAGATTGAACAAAAACTCACTGTTCACAAGTCCAGTTTTCTTTAAACTAAACCCGAGTCCTATCACCAGGAAAACCGGAAGGACAATAAGAAAGATTTCTGAATTCATAATCTTAAATTAAAATTTCTTTTCATCTGCGGCCATTTAACTACACCAATGTGTGGATGAACTTTTCATGGAAACCAACTGGGTTGTACTGCTGAACAAAAAAGAAAACAATGGAATTAATGTAACATGATGAAGCTCAACGCAGGATGCGAGGTCGGTCATCCAGGTGCACTCCGGAGCCAAAAGATGAAAAGTAATTGATTAACTTCTTGCACAATCCAGCAAATCGTATCAATATCGCCTCTCTATAAATTTCATTTTACCTTCGGATATGCCATGACACATACTAAAACAGAAGCTCTGCTAAAGAAAATCAACTACATTGAAGCCGATGTGGAAATACAGAAACAGATCCTCTTCTCTATTCCCTCTGATCAAAAGGCGGAAATGGAAAAGACCATAAGCCTGATCGCAACCAAGAAAGATGAGATCGAAGTGCTACGACAGGAATTACGAGAACTAGATCCGGAAGAATTCGATAGAATTGTTATTTTCGAAAATGCTGTTGCAGAATTCAGAAAAATTGCAACGGACAATCCTTTCCAATCGATTGTCAACCGAAATGTCAATGAAGAGTGTGCGTTAGCTCTACAAAACGGCAATCAGGAAGAGTGTCTAATCAAAGCATGTGACAATGAAGGCGACTGGACAATCATCACCGTGGACGGAAAGGTTAAACAATTTGCCGCAGTAGATGTTGCCGAGAAGCCTCCGAAGAAAACTGATATTTAA
>WTAT01000130.1 GCA_013139415.1 Desulforhopalus sp. | reverse complement strand
CAGGGTTGACCCAAAGACTCTGCAGGGCCGTGATAATGCCATCCCGGCCGAATGGGGTGCTGAACCATGGCACACCGGCATAAGGATAGAGCCCTTCCGGGGTTTTGCTAATCAGCATATGCAAGTCGACAGAGGAGCGATTCAGCCAGTCATTAAACTGTTCATTGGAGGTGTGGATCTGGCAATTCCGCTCCCGGGCCTTTCTTATGGCACACAAAGCCTTTGCCAGTACCGGCTCATAACTTTCCTGGGTCCTCGCCTCGCCAGCAGATTCACAGCTTACGGTGAGATAAAATTGTTTTTCCACCCCAGGGGGGAGGGAGGCATTAAAGTTAAGCGCGGAAGGGGAGATTTTTGTTGGTGAATGAGAGAATCTAAGGCGAGTGCGTCTGGTGATCTGGTCCAACCCTTGATAATTGAAGATGACCTCTTGAGCACCAATCTCGTCTGCCAGGCGCTGGCCTTTCCTGTCCCGTTTGGCACCTCGAACCTCGAAAATGTCCGAGAAATCGGCAGCAAATTTGAAAACAAAAGGAATATCTAAAGTCGAGGCCCCATAGTTAACAATTCGCAGGTGTTCATAGCATACATCTTCCCATAATAGTTTAGAGCGAAATATATGTATCGTATCTTTAGGGACGGTAACCAAGTCATTTTCATAAAATTCCGGATTGGTCAGATCAACGACCAGCAGACTGTTGTCTTCCGTAATCGTGGAATTCAACAACAAGGGATGAGTGCCATCTGCAAAGAGCAGTTCCAGATGGGAAAGAAAGCGCGTGTCCTTATGGTACAGACCTTGTTCTTGTTCACACGTGCCGATAGATTGGATATCACCGTGGCGGTCAAACACTGCAAAACTATCACCGTGTTTAAGCACCCTGGTTCGGACATCTGGCCGGGTAGACGCAGTGGCTATCTGGCATACATGGCATTGATCGCTAATCTGAATTATATCCTGGGACATTTTCGCACCTTCTTCCATCAACCGGTGATGCTGCCGCAACCATCCGGCAGGTTAATTTTTTCCGGACACTACTGATAATGACCACACAAAAATTGATGGTTTCGTGTGGAATTTGTAAGTTAAGAGGAGCCCCTGTCTTTTATCACATAGTCAATTTATTGGTTTTCCACAATGCAAGTTCACTGTATGTCCGGCCCCAAAAACTAGCCTTCTCTCTTATTAGGAGAACCGTCTACTTTAGGATGAACGAGAATCTTAATCATCAGATCAAAATTTCTTTGACGAAGAGAAAGAGCTCCAAAAACAATTTTCTTAAAGGACTAAAAATATTCCAGTAAACCTTCCGGTGTTTTTTCAAAAACCAGTAGTTCGTCCCAGATGTCCTGCTGTGGTAGTTCGTCGGAGGATTGCGTTTTCAGCAGGAAAACCCTGGAAAACAGTTCTGCCTGGTCTTGATCAAGCTCAAGGTCTGCATGGTGTTTTTCCCGTTCGAGCACGATTTTCTTGGTCGGACTGAGTTCAACGGTGGTGAAAGGGTTGCGGTAAGTTAGTGACGACCTTTGATAGGCGGCGCTATGGACAACCAGCAGTCGTAAACCGTCGGGTTTAACCAGTGGCCAGAGGCTCGGATGTAGAGTCACTCTGTCTTTGGCACCGTTCAGGCTCCAGAGGGAATCATTGTTGCTATGCTGGCGGAAGATACTGATGAGGTTCGCCACTTTCGCCGGTTCGCCCAACAGGGTCAGGGTGCGGATAAAGCCGTTCTCGGTCAGGGCTTCGAATCCTTTGAGTAGAAAGGAAGCATTGCGCTGCCGCGAGGCTCGGGCCTGGAAACGGTTTTTATAGGGAAAAGTGCAGTAATTAATAGGTAGATCGATGCTCTCCCGGATGCTATGGCGAAGGATCTCCAGAGCCGCCAGTTCGGAATCGAGTACAGTGACCTTTTCGCCATGAATATAACGATAATTTCGGGCCTGTAGCTTGTCAAAATTAAACGGAGTCAGGCGAAGCTGGTGCAGATTGAGATGCTGCACACCTGTATCCCGCAATTCGCCAAGCAAGCCTTTCATCCGTTCCTTTTCATCAGGAATAGCTGGAATTTCAACCGTTATCGTCGGGATCAGCCCGACCGCTCGTTGCAGTGAATTCAGATTATAGTCGGTGGCGCCGATATCAATGCGAATCTCGTCAAGCCCCGCATCCCGCAATTGCGTTAGGATGTCAACCGTGGCCAGTGTGCCGTTGGTGTAGAGCCAGACATGCATGGCCGAGCCGAAACGATCTTTGATCGCCCTGACAAAGGCAAGTGAGCGCTCCGGGGTTAAGAGGGGCTCCCCGCCACTGATACTCGCCCCGGTAAAACCGAATCGTTCGAGGTAGGCCACATAATCGGCGGGATGGACAAACTCAACCGAGTTGGTGGTCGGTTCTCCTACCTCGTCCTGGGCGGTTGGACAATAGAAACAATGACAATTACATTTGCCGCTGATGAAAAGACATGACCAGCCTCCTGCCGTGCAGATCCGGCATCCAGGCGATAGCCTGCGCGTATCGAGTTTGGTGCCGAGGGAGCCGCTGACTACTGTTTCTTGCAATTCCGCCAGATATTCCGACCGCTTCCGGTCCGCTACCTGCAGTGCGAGACTATCTGGGAAATTAAGGATCTGGTATCGCTCTCCAAATTCCCTCTGATTGGCGGCAAGTATTTTTTCGCGTTGCCTTGCTGATAATGTCATGGTTCTCTCTTATGGAAAATCTGCCTTCCCTACAAGAACGTCGGGTTCTACCCTAAGTGAGGATTTGGCTAAAGTCAGAG
>WTAT01000129.1 GCA_013139415.1 Desulforhopalus sp. | reverse complement strand
GCTCGGTCACCAGGTTGAAGTAGCTAAATTCAACCATCTGTTTTATTGACTCGTCCAGGAAATACTTATCCCTTTTCCGGCTGAAAAAGCGGCTTAAATACTCCTTTGGCACATCGCGGACGGAGCGAGCCCCGTAGACTCCCCAACGAGCTGACTCGAGGGCAGCTTGACTAAGATCTGTGGCCAGGATCTGGATCGGTGGATATTCCCCACCTCCCATATTCGCCGCTAATATCATGGCAATTGTGTAGGGCTCTTCACCAGAGGAACAGCCGGCACTCCAAATCCGCAGTGAGGCGCCAGGATAAGATTTCTCTTTGAGAACTTCAGGAATTACAACTCGTTGCAGGGCCTCGAACTGAGCTTGGTCACGAAAAAAGTTAGTTTCCGGGATAGTTATCACGTCCAGCAGATGATCGAACTCCTTTGTGCCGGCAGAGGAAGAAAGAAGTTGAAAATAGTCGGCAAAAGCGGTCAGACCACAATCTTCCATCCTCTGGAGCAGATTGTCCCTCAGAATTTCATGCTTGCCCGGGCCGAAATAAATCCCGGCTCGCTCGGCGATGAGATCCCGAAAATGGAGAAATTCTTTTTCCTTGAGTTCTAATTTCGCCACCATTTCCTGCCAAGATTGCTCATGAACCATCCGGGTTAAAGCTAGAAACCCACCCGCAGGGTGGGGAATTTATTTCCTACCAACCTTGCAATCGTTGCCGCCACTATTAGCTTACCTAATTGAACCCCCTCTATCCTGCTACTCAGAGATCCACTTCATGATCTGAGGTCCGATCTCTTCCGGCGGCAGAATCGCCTCGGCCGCATCAAGTTCAATGGCTGCCCTGGGCATCCCGAAGATAATACTGGTGTGCTCGTCTTGAGCAATGGTATGCCCACCACACGCTCGAAGACTTTTTAGCCCCTCAGCCCCATCAGTGCCCATACCCGTGAGGATGATGCCCGCTCCTCGCTTTCCATAGTGGTTTGCTACCGACTCGAAGAGCAGTTCCGCCGACGGGCGGTGGCCGTTAATCGGCAGGGAACTGTTCAAATGCACGGTCCCACTACCGGTAACCATTAAATGATAATCTCCGGGAGCTACCAGGACGACACCGGGCTCCAACAGGTCCCCTTCCTGCGCTTTTCGCACTTCCATCTCCACTTCCTCATCCAGCCAGCGAACCAGACCTCCCAGGAACCCTTTACTCATATGTTGCACTACAACGAAAGCACCATTTACCCGGCTGGGAATTCGCCTGAACAATCTCATGAGGACGCCAGGACCTCCAGTGGATGCTGCAATTGCTATCACCAGAGGTGGCTCACCCGCTCCTATTTGCCTGTGGTCGATGGGGACTGGAACTTCAGGTTCAGGCGTAACACGACCCACCCCTCGCATAACGCTGGTAGAGGCCAGAGTGCGTAATCTGCGGAGAAAGCCGTTCCTAATCTCGGGCCGAGTCCGCCACAGGTAAAGCTCCTGCTTGTCAAGGACATCCAACGCCCCGGCATTGAAAGCGCGAAAGAGTTTCTCCTCCTGGTTGCCCATAGACGCTGTAATCATCACGATGGGAACCGGATGCCGTAGCAGAATCCTCTCCACCGCTTCAAAGCCGTCGATACCTGGTAGCCGAATGTCCATGGTAATCAGATCCGGCCTCAGCTCCAAGGCCACTGTCACTGCCTCCAGTCCATCCTCCACAGCTCCCACCACTCTAAATCTTGGATCAGTGGCCAGGATTTCTTCGAGCAGATCTCGGGCGCTCTTCACATCATCTACGATGAGAACCCGAATCGCGTCAACGGCCTCCTGTAAGTCTGATTTCTCAATTTGCTGGTCAGATGTCATGGTGCTGCATAACCTTAGGGGACGAGAAACGTGGGAAAAGCGAGAAAGGCAATGATTTGTGCAATCTTGATTCCATTTATTGCTTTTCTCGCCTTTCTAGCCTGTCTCGCCACTAGTGCCTAGTTCTTACTCTCTCCCACGCTGTCCCAACAACGTCTCAATGGTTTCAACCAGATGTTTTTGATCAAAGCTACTTTTGATCAGATAGGCATTGGCCCCAACCTCAAGTCCCCTCATCTTGTCTGTCTCACTCTCCATGGAGGTTACAATTACCACCGGTATATTCCTGGTCCGCTCGCTGCTCCTAATCTCTTTAGTAAGTGTAAACCCATCCATTTTAGGCATTAGGATGTCCGTAACCACCAGATCAAAGTTCTGCTGTCCCAAGATGTTCAGTGCATCCACACCGTTTTCCGCAGTAACTACCCGGTAGCCAGCCGCCTCAAGTATGCTTTTTTCCATCTGCCTGGTCACCACCTGATCTTCCACCACCAGAATCAACTGGCCCCGGACCGAGCTTACCTCCTCTTCCGGAAACTCTTTCCTTTCCAGTCTCATCTCGCGCTGTTTTGTCCAAAGCAGCTGCGGTACATCCAGAATAAGCGACACCTCCCCTGAGCCGAGGATGGTAGCACCGGCCACGTTGTCCACCTTTTGCAGATGGCTGCCCAGATCCTTGGTAACAATCTCCTTCTCCCCCAGAACATCCTCGACGAGAAAGCCGACTTTCCGCTCCCCAGCTTGCAGGACCACAACAATGGATTTCCCCTCGGTGACGGGGCTGCCATTTTGTTCTTTCCAACCCAGGGTGGAGGCCAGACTGCGCAGCGGCAGGATTGCTTCTTGATGCACGATTGCTCTCCGTCCCTGGATGGATTTGATTTCAGGCAATGGAACTTGAAGTGTTTTAGCCACCGAGTAGGTCGGAATAGCTAGAATCTCGCCAGCGCATTTAACCATTAGTGCGTGTACGGTTGCCAGGGTTAGCGGCAGGGATATAATGAAACTGGTCCCCTTGCCCAACTCAGAAGTCACCTCCACCTGTCCCTTGAGCCTGTCCACATTGGCGCGCACCACATCCATTCCCACCCCGCGTCCGGACACGTCGGTGACCAGTCTGCTTGTGCTGAGTCCGGGCAAAAAGATGAGATCCAGTAGTTGGGCCTGGCTCCAATCCTCCACTTCGTCTTCATCCACAAATCCTTTGTCCACAGCCGCTTCCTTCAAACGCTGGGGGTCAATGCCATGGCCGTCATCCTCCAGGATGATAAAAACCTTGCCACCTTCCTGTTTTGCCTGCAGTCTAATGGTTCCGGTTTCGGACTTGCCGGCTCTACTTCTAGCCTTGGGTGTCTCTATGCCGTGGTCCAGAGCGTTGCGCAGCAGATGAATGAGAGGATCACCTATCTGCTCGAGAATGCGTTTATCAATAGTTGTTTCTTCTCCCTCCACTTTGAAATTGACCTGTTTACCGAACTGCCGGCTGAGATCCCGGACTGCCCTGGGCAAAGTATTCAAGACCAGCGCCAGGGGCAGCATGCGAATTTCCATGCTGCGATGCTGAAGGGTCTCTATGTGGCGCCCGGTATTTTCTGCAGCCTCTCGCAACCGCCGGCTAGTCTCCTCCAAAAGATCTCCGAGTTCCAGGAATTGATCGCCCAAGTCGCTCTCATGTAACCTCATCTGTTGCCATCTATCGCCTATGCGAGTCAGGCCATCGATTTCAGTGGCCAGGTGGATTTGGGCAATAGCCGCCTCACTGGCCAGGTTTACAAGTTCGTCCAACCTGGCCGTTGGCACCCGCACTGTATCCATGGTCATGGCAGCGGCATCTCTGACTGGAGCCGGTTCGATTGCAGCTTTACCAGGCTCCGCCACCCTGGCTTCGGCTTCGGGTTCAAGCTTAGGTATCAAGTTGGCCAGCCTCGCCATGGTACTTTCCGCATCTACCTTTATCCGCTTGCTAGCCGCCAGGGTGTCCAGCATCACTGTGAGAGCGTCGTTTGTCTCGAAAAGTGCATCGCAAGCTTCACTGGTTACCGGCAAATTTCCCCTCTGCAGAACACGGAAGACGTCCTCCATATAGTGCGCCAGCTTGCCCATACGCTCAAATCCCATGGTCATGGCAGAACCCTTGAGACTGTGTGCATTCCGGTAGACTTCTTGGAGGACCTCACTGTTCGACGGTTCTTCTGCCAGGATGGACAGCCCCCCATTTATTGCTTCCACGTTGTCGCGAGCAGAGTCGATAAAGTCCGGCAGAAGCGACTCCATGTCCTCGGCGGGGCTTTCTTCCTCGGCAGCGCTTTCTTCCTCCATTGCGGTCAACAGCAGGGGTTCGACTGCTTCAACCAGTTCAGCCACCTTGTCTGCAGGGACTTCTCTTTTTCTCAGATAATGAACAAAGAGATCCATGCCGTCGAAAAAGAGGTTGGCGAGAGTTTCTTGGAAGGGTAAACGGCCAGCATTTACAGCCGCCAGGACATCCTCAAAGATGTGGGCCAGTTCGCCAAGCTTTGGAGCCCTCAACCTGTTCGCAAAGCCTTTGATGTTGTGCAGTTGCCGGCTGGCCTTATCTAGAGAGTCCCGATCATCGGGGTTGCTTTCCAACTGCAGCAAAGCATCGTTGAAATACTCCAGGGTTTCGCGATAATCATCTTTGAGTGTCGAAAAAAGATCGGTGTCTTCAGTCATGAGCCACGCTCAGGTCATTAGTCATTTGTCTGTTATAGCCAATCAT
The DNA here is from genome assembly GCA_013139415.1 of Desulforhopalus sp. Taxonomy (GTDB): domain Bacteria; phylum Desulfobacterota; class Desulfobulbia; order Desulfobulbales; family Desulfocapsaceae; genus Desulforhopalus_A. The sequence goes on along the minus strand of WTAT01000129.1, from coordinate 1,119 downwards.
GAAAATAAGTTTTCGTAATTTTAGGCATTTTAGACATTTATTCTATCTTGAACTGGCTTACCCGTGATCTGAGTTCCTCTGCAAGCCGGCTGAGATCGCTGGCTGAGGAGATGGAGTTTTTGGAGGCGGCTGCCGTTTGCTGTGCCACTTTCGAGATTTCCCTCATGGTGTTAACCACCTGCTCGCTTGCCTCCTTCTGCTGATTTGTGGCCACCGAAATCTGCCGCGCCGACTCTGCGGTCTGCTCAGCCATGGCAATAATATTTTCCAGGGCGTCCCGCACCTGGTTCAAACGTACTTCCCCCTCTTCAACGCCCTTTACATTCTCCTCAGCAGCTAGAACCGAGGCATTGGCTGCCGACTGGATCTCCAAAAGCACATCCCGAATGGTACCGGTGGATTTGACCACATCCTCGGCAAGGCGGCGGATCTCCCCAGCAACCACAGAAAACCCCTTCCCCGCCTCTCCTGCCTTGGCCGCTTCAATGGCTGCGTTGAGTGAGAGCATTTTGGTCTCAATCGCTATTTCGTTAATGATGTCAATAATCTTACCAATTTGTTGGCTCCTTTGTCCCAGCCTGAGAATCTTTTCGGCGCTCTCCCCGGTTTTGCTCCGAATTAGGGCCATACTCTTGGTACTCTCTTCCATGAAATCCTGCCCCTCTTCTGCGCTTTTCAAGGTCTCGTCGGCCACTGCTGTAACAGCGTTGCTATTCTCGGCAATCTGCCGAGCAGTGGTGCTGAGCTCTTCCATTGTAGCGGTGGCCTCACTGACCGATGCAGCCTGCTGTGCCGCCCCGCTCGCCTGTTGTTGAGCCGCCGCTACAATCTCGCCGGAGGAACTGCCAATGCGTGAGGCTGCCTCCTGACTTTGCCTAGTCATCTCCCTGAGGTTGGTCACCATGGTATTGATGGCCTCGCCAAAAGGACCAGGAAAAGTTACTCGCTGGCTAAGATCCCCAGCCGCGATTTTCTGGGCCTGCTCAGCCAACGTGGTGAAGTTCTGTTGCATACTGTCGAAGGCATCAGCCAGCGTTCCCACCTCATCACCGGAGGCCAAAATAACCTTTTCCGAGATCTCCCCGGCAGAAATCTGTCGGGCATACCGTCCCAATTTAT
>WTAT01000618.1 GCA_013139415.1 Desulforhopalus sp. | reverse complement strand
ATGGGATTTGTCTTGGAGGGAATGGTGGAGATTGCCTGACCGTCCAAAACTTCCAAATAGAGTCCGCAGCCGCAGCCGCAGTAGGCACAGGTGGTTAGTACGGTTTTGTAGTCCATTCAAGACTCCTCAAATTTTTCTCCATGCTCAAATTGTTGGTGGCGGTTCAATTATTTTGTGGAGGGGAGATGGCTCAGTTTGCTCTATTCCGGGCTTGAATTGAAAGCGAGTTTCAATGATGTCATTTACCTTTTTGTAGAGGGTTCTCAGGGGAATCTCAGCCGGACAGGCTTCCTCACACAGTCCACAATCCACACAGCGTCCGATCATATGGAGAGCCCGAACCAGATGGAACATGGGAAATTCCGGTGGTATTTCCCCTTTTCTAACCACATCCTCACTTTCAAGGCTGCATTCTTTGCAAAAGCACGCTGGACAGATGTTTCGACAGCCGTAGCATTTGAGGCATTTCTTGAATTCGATTGTCCAATCTTGGAATCTTTGCAAACGAGTTTTGTCTTCCCACCCCGCCGGTCTGGGATCCTTCGGTTCAACCTGTTCGCCATCGAGCCATTCATCGGGGTAGGGTAGTCCACAACCGCAAGCTTCAGCCAGCTCTTCAGGGCAGGCCACACCTATGGGGACCACCTCATCGAGGGAAATCTGATTCCATGCGACTAGTGTCCTCAAAGCCCGCTGGTCACACCCTCTTACCAGAATCCCAAAGGACTCCTCTGGATATTCTCGAAGCAGCGTTGTCAAGATTTTGCTAAGAGGATAGCGGGCATCACCTGCCGTCTCCCCGTCGCCTATTGACAATTGATCTACTTCATCAGAGGAAAGGAAAAGATGAGGTTTGATGTGCCCATTTTCGTTCTTGAGTGCCAGAAAGCCTTTGATTTCACCATTACCGAGAAGTTCTTTCACTCTCTCTTTGATGGAGTCATACATCTTGCTTCTCCCCGTCAAAGCCAAAGAGGCGGATGAGAGATTCCGGTTTGGATGTTTAAGTCATAGAGACCAGGAATTTCCCAAATGTCATTTGGTGGCAGCCAATGCCAGCAATTCGGAATCCGGAATCGCCCACTGGTAGTCCCAATTAAGAGGACCCAGGGCGCGAATCTTTTCGGTGAATTCTGTCATTTCGTTTGCGAAGCGAGGACCCTCAGCCGATGAAACCCAAACGAGGTTTAACCTCTCCCCTTCAATACCAACAAATTCGAGCAAATCCCTGAGAACGGCCACCCTCTGAGCAGTCATGTAATTACCATACTGGTAATGACAGTCCCCCAGGTGTCAGCCGCCCACGAAAACACCGTCCGTTCCCATTTGGAAGCCTTTCAGGATGTTCTCGAAAGAGACAGACGAGGAACACATAACCCGAATGGCCCGCACGTTGGGAGGGTACTGAAGGCGACTGACCCCCGCCAGATCTGCACCCGCGTAGGCGCACCAGTTACAAAGAAAGGCTAGAATCTTAGGTTCAAAATCCGCCATAATCTCTCCCCCCTAGGTCATATCGCTACGCTCACAATTATTCCAACATTCCTTTGTTCCATGAGCGAGGCAAAAAGTACGAGGCGCAAAGAACTCCTTACTAAAATGCGATCTATAAATTCCGAGACGGCTAACTAGTATCCTTTCATCGAAGCCACGATCTGAGCGTTGAGTTGCTGGCGGGCAAAACCTGCCAACCGTGCACTCCCGGAAGGACAGGACGCGGCACAGGAACCGCAACCTTTACAGACGGCTGTGTTGACCTGGCAGATGTGTTTATCAGCGAGGAAGTCGATGGCCCCGTAGGAACAACCGTTCAAACACCCCTGACACCCCACGCAGGTTTCCGAATCGATGTGTGCCACCAGAGCGCTGCTCACCCAGATCTTCTTGGCCAGTACGGACACGGTTCGCGCTGCCGCCGCCATGGCCTGAGCCAACGATTCCTCAATGTCTTTTGGGTAGTGGGCAAGGCCGCAAACAAAAATACCGTCCGTGGCGAAGTCCACCGGTCTCAACTTCACGTGCGCTTCGGCAAAGAAACCGTCTTGATTGAGGGGAACTTTGAGATGCCGGGCTATCTCTTCGTTTGCAGCTGGTTCCATGGCAGTGGCCAGGTTTATGAAATCCGCCTGTATAGTTATGGGGCGCCGCAACATCTGATCGATCACCTCGACCTCTAGCTCCCCGTCTTCTCCTGCGGCCACTTTCGGTGGATCTTCTAAGCTATACCGGATGAACATGATCCCCTTGGCCCGGGCCTCGGTATAGAGTTCTTCCTTAAGCCCATAAGTGCGTATGTCCCGATAGAGGATGTAGATATCCATGTCCGGGTTGATTTCCTTTATCTTCATAGCGGTGATCAAACTATTGGAACAGCAAATTTGGCTGCAATATGGACGTTCGTCGTTCCTTGAGCCCACGCACTGAATAAAAACGGAACTCCTTCCCTCGGTGATCAGGGAGTCTTGGCGAACAACCAGATCGTTGAGTTTATGAGATATGAAAACACCAGAATGTTCTCCGTAGTGGTATTCTTTGGGGCGATATGGCACGCCGCCGGTGGCAACCACCACCGCCCCGTGATCGACGGTCGTTGCTTCCTGGCTGGTGCTTACACTGGTCAGAGTGGAGCGAAAGTTTCCGACAAAACCACTCATGAAAGTCAGTTCCACACCCAGGTGCACTGTTATGAGGGGGTGTAGACCAACTGCCTCCTGTAAATTCATTCGAAAGGATTGGACATCTTCACCTTTCCATGTCCAGTAGATGTGATTTGCTTGTCCTCCGAGCTTATCGGTTTTTTCTACCAGATGGACCTCAAAACCACTCTCGGCAATGCTTAGAGCGGCTCTCATTCCGGCGAGGCCGCCCCCCAATACCAAAGCCGCCGGGGTAATGGGAAGGTGCTGCTCCTCGAGAGCCTCTATGAGGGTCGCCTTGGCCACTGCCATGCGCACCAGGTCTTTGGCCTTGTCGGTGGCAGCATCCGGATCGTTCTGGTGCACCCAGGAGTTCTGGTTCCGAATGTTGGCCATCTCAAAGAGGTACTTGTTAAGACCTGCAGCCTGCATGGTCTCTTGGAAGAGCGGTTCATGGGTGCGGGGCGAACAGGCGGCCACCACTACCCGGTTCAGTTTCTGCTCAGCAAAGACCTGCCGCATATTGTCCTGGGCATCCTGGGAACAGGAAAAAAGGTTCTCTTCCGCATACACCACGTTGGGAAGAGTCTTGGCGTACTCTACCACCTCGGAGACACGCACCACGCCGCCGATATTGACTCCGCAGTCGCAGACAAAGACCCCTACCCGTGGTATCTGAGCGGCAACGTCCAGCTCTTTCGGGTAAATCTTCTCTTTGACCAGCGTGCCTCGAGCCGCGGCCAGTTGGCAGGAGGCAGCGCTGGCAGCGGCGCTGGCCTCCATCACCGAGGATGGAATATCCTTGGGCCCCTGAAGGACGCCACAGGCGTAAATACCAGGCTTTGAAGTGGACACCGGGGTAAAGCTGCTGGTCTTGGCAAAGTCGTGATGATCCAATTCGATGCCGAGCTTCGCTGCCAGCCCTTTTACACCAGGGTCTGGCTCAAGGCCGACAGATAGCACCACCAGATCAAATTCTTCTTCAACCCTCCTGCCAGCCTGGTCCGTGTAGCGGATAAGTTGGTTCCCCATATCATCCTTCGGAAGGATGGTACTGATTTTTGATTTTATGAAACGTATCCCTGCCTCTTTGGCCC
>WTAT01000034.1 GCA_013139415.1 Desulforhopalus sp. | reverse complement strand
TATGGGAGAGGTGCGTAGTTTGAACCCGTCAAAATGTAATTGTCTGAATGCATTGGATTATTTATTTTAGCTGCTTTCCTTGACATAAGGGATATAGAATGTCCCCCAATGCAACAATAACCTGCGGCGCTAAGAACGTTGCAGGCGCTGCGTGAAAATCAATCTTCTTGAGGTCTGATGAATGATTTTCCTTCGCCTTCTGATTTAACACCTTTTCCCAGAATACTCCAATAAATTTCATCATCTCCGACAACACCAATCACTTTGTCATCGTTAACGATCACCACCGGGGATCCCATTTCCCAGCGATATTCAATAATATCTTTCATGATGATATCTTTTTGGGCCAGTAGAATTTTATCGGCTGTTTGGGTTTTAAAAACTGAGCCGGGTTCATGTTTCACAAATTGACCGGGTTTACCATCAATGATAACGTTTTTGGGCTCCCCTGATTCTTCCAGAATGAGGCGATAACGTCCCCAGTAATCAAGCCACAATTCATTTCCCTCACGATATGTATTAGCAATAGGCTGCATCAAAGCATTGCCTGTTAAGGCATTCAGTGGATTTAAATGAGAAACAAAATCAGCCACGTATTGATCGGCTGGGTATAAAATAATTTCTTCAGGTGTTCCATATTGTACAATTTTGCCATCTTTCATAATCGCGATATGAGTGCCGAGTTTCACCGCCTCGTCCAAATCGTGACTGACAAATATGATGGTTTTGTGCAGAGAAGCCTGTACTTCCAGCAGCTCATCCTGCAGATAGTTTCGAATAAGTGGGTCCAGCGCTGAAAAAGGTTCGTCCATCAATAAGATATCGGCATCCGTGGCAAAAGCTCTGGCCAACCCCACCCGCTGCTGCATTCCCCCGGAAAGCTCACGAACATATTTGTCTTTCCATTGTTCAAGGTTCACCAGCTTTAATTTTTCTTCGATGATTTTTTTACGTTGTGCTTTTGGAATTCCTTTTAATTCCAATCCGAGTCCCACATTCTCATCGACCGTTCTCCAGGGTAAGAGGCTAAACTGCTGAAAAACCATGGATATGAGTTCCATACGAACCCGACGCAATGTGGTCGAGTCGCAACTGACCATATCGATAACGTCTTCTTTGTCCTGGACCAGAATCTGGCCTCGGGTCGGTTTGTTAAGTCCATTGACACAACGTAAAAGGGTTGATTTTCCTGAACCGGAAAGGCCCATCAACACACAGATTTCTCCTTTTTCAACTTTGATTGAAGCATTATGGACCCCAATCGTGTTGCCTGTGGTTTCCAGAATTTCTTCTCTCTCCTTCCCCTGATCCAGCAATTTAGCTGCTTCATGAGGGGTCTCACCGAAAATAATGTCTACATTTTTAAATTCAATAACAGTTTTCATGTTTTTTGTATTTTATTGGTTTGGTTCTTTGCAGACCCGATCCAGCATGATGGCAACCAGAACAATCGCCAATCCTGCCTCGAATCCTTTTGCGATATTTACAGTATTCAGTGCCCGAACCACGGGTGTTCCCAATCCATCTGCTCCAACGAGCGCTGCAATCACAACCATGGACAATGACAGCATGATGCACTGGGTCAGCCCCGCCATGATGGTGGGTTTGGCATAGGGCAGTTCTACTTTCCATAACAATTGTGATTTTGTAGCGCCAAATGACTCCACGGCATCAATCATGGATTGAGGGACTGATGAAATGCCTAAATGTGTCAGTCTGACAGGAGCAGGCAGCGCAAAAATCATCGTCGAAATCACACCAGGTACCGGTCCCAAACCAAATAATATTAATGTTGGGATGAGGTAAACAAAGGTGGGAATGGTTTGCATTAGATCAAGAATCGGATGCACGATTTTATATAACCAAGGACGATGGGCTGATGCGATCCCCAGCGGGACACCGATTAGCATACAAAAAGTAGTGGAAAAAAGAATCAGGGCCAGTGATTCGAGGGTAGCATCCCAGTACCCCATATTGATGATCAACAATAAAGAACTCAATATCATCAGTGAAAGCTTCAAGGATCGGTGCAAACAATAGGATGCAAAGGTAAAAATGGCTACCAGTGCCAATGGGTGACACCATATCAGCAGACCAGTCAGTCCTTCGATAACGAACCCCAGCGATATGGAAATCCAGTCAAAAAACCAGGCGGCATGCTCATTGGTCAGATCTACCGTTACGTTGATCCACTCTCCCAGAGGAATTTTATTTTCAGTTAACCAATCCATATATTCCATGTCGTTTAGTCGTTCATTTAAATAATTTCACAGTACTCTGGGCGTTTTTACACGCTGCAGGCTACTTAAAAAGTTTGCTCAAGCTTTTTAAATCTTGCCACCGGAGGCCCTTAAAATATGCTACTCCGTTTACGGCGTGGATTTTTTCTTCAAAAATTATTTAAGCCTGAGTTCACTACCGGAGTTCAAATTCCCAGGTGTTTTTTTACAGAGGCCAGTCCGTCTTTTCCATCTATGGTTTTTACTCCTTTGAGCCAACTGTTCAAAACGGATGGATTTTTCTTCAACCATATTTTTGCGGCTTTAACAGGTTCTTGACCATCGTCTAAAATGGCACCCATGATCTCATTTTCCATTTCAAGCGAGAATTTCAGATTTTTGAGTAACGTCCCCACATTAGGACACTCGGTGGTATATCCTTTCCTGGTGTTTGTGTATACATCGGCCCCACCGAAATTAGGTCCAAAAACATCGTCTCCGCCAGAAAGATAGGCCAGTTTAAAATTAGCGTTCATCGGATGTGGTGCCCATCCCAAAAACACGATCCAGTTCTTTCGCTTTATAGCCCGGGAAACCTGAGAAAGCATTCCCGCCTCACTGGAATCCACGAGTTTGAATTTTTTGAGACCGAATTTGTTTTCATCGATCATCCCCTGAATCAAACGGTTGCCATCATTGCCCGCCTCTATTCCATAAATTTTACCCTTCAACTCGCTCTTAAATTTGGCAATATCAGCAAAAGATTTGAGTCCGCCATCGTAGACATATTGGGGGACTGCCAGAGTATATTTGGCTCCAGTCAGATTCCGACCGGTTACTTCCACTGATCCATCTTTAGTGTAGGGTTCAATATCAGCTTTCATGGTTGGCATCCAGTTGCCCAGGAAAATATCAATGTCCTTGTTTTTCAAACTGGTATAAGTAACTGGAACAGACAACAGTTGGGTTTTAGTGGAATATCCCAATCCTTCCACCACAATAGAAACAGTGGCTGTGGTGGCCGTAATATCAGTCCAACCCACATCGGAAAAACGAACCTCTTTGCAGGAGGCTGGATCAGAAGCCCACAAATGGGGGGTGAAAGCAACAACGAAAAAATTCAAAAACGATATTGTTAGTAGTACTTTACGATTCATAATAAAATCCCCCTGGAAATCAGTCTGATTAAGTCTTGATGTTCGATTAAAAAACAGAAAAATTTGAATTCATATCTCTCTGGACAAAAAAAAGGAAAATACTCATGATTAGTATGAGAAAATCTCCTATAATCTATTGATATTTAAATCAATTATATAAATTGCAATTTGGATGAAAAAGGTTCTGAATTTTATGGTAATTTAATCTATTTTCAGATACAAGCATCATTTGTCCTAACAAGAGGTTGATGTGGTGGTTTTGACTATGGGTTTGCTTGGTGATTTTGCGTAGCTTATGAGCTTTGAACTTCCATGTCAACCCCCTCTTGGAATACAAATCTCAAATCTACCCGTTTTCTATAGCTGTTACATTTGCCTCAGTCATTGATACTTCTGGCCTTCGCAATTATTCGTACTTTCGGAAATCATTGACAAATTTGCATGAGCCTGCCAAGCTGGAATCATGATGAAAACGCTTGGAAATTTTGTTTTGTTCATTTGGTCGAAGTTCAAAATCACCACAAATCTCGCTGCCGAAAACCTTGCGCTTCGCCAACAATTGACCGTAATGAAAAGGACGAACAAGCGGTGATATCGGTTGACAATATTTGAGACCAAATCTCTTACGCAGCAAGTTGCTTTTTATAGTATTCTCGCTCATAAGCAGTTGGAGAGAGATAGCCCAGTCTTTTCTGAGTTCTCTGCCTGTTGTAAAATATCTCTATGTATTCTGCAATCTCTCTCATTGCCTGTTGTCGGCTTTGATAGCTCCGGTGATAAATAAGTTCATTTTTCAGTGTACCCCAGAAACTTTCAATGGGGGCATTATCATAGCAATTCCCTTTGCGGCTCATTGACACTGTCAGGAGACTACATACATTTCTCAAGACAAAGGAGCACAATTAAGTGGACACAATCAACGTAGACATTAAACTGCCTAAAGACATGGCGGCACAGGAAAAGGCGGATCTGCCTGCTGGTGCGTTTCAAGAGCAGTATGAAGAAATGTCAGGTCAGCAACGCGGGACGCAATTGGGTGCTGATCCGCTTGTGGTCATAG
>WTAT01000534.1 GCA_013139415.1 Desulforhopalus sp. | reverse complement strand
TAAGAAAGTAGTATCAATCATAGGGCAACATTGAAATGGAGTAACTTTTCGGATTGCTGAATTAACAAAAATGAATCAAATATCCCAGTGGGGATCAGGATTATTGATTTTCTGGAAACATCAATAAACCAGAGTGCTCCATTTGCTGTTGGTTATCTGGGAATAATTTTGAATTTTCTAACGTCCCAGAATGCTCCTTTTTTGGCAAGTTTTTTAGGCTTGCTCACTTATGAACTGCTCAGGAAACATCTTAATCGAGTGTTTAAGCCTTAACATGAAGATAGCCAAGGTGCAGCTCTTGCTCTGGTATTTTGACGCAGCCGAAATCTCACTAATTTCTTAAGTGCAGATATCACTTTCTGGGGTTACCTGTGTACTTTGTGGAATATCTAATAAACATGTCTTATTATAAAATAATGAAATTTATAATACTTGAGGTCTAATTGGGCCTGTAAAGGGGGGGGGGCCGCTTTGTATAGCTTACCTTACCTACAAGGTAGTACTAAAAACTATGTCGAACTGCCAGCATTAGCACTTCCACAAAATCTTATCGGTAGGCTGGAATGGAAAATAGACAAATCAATTTAGACACACTTTTCCCCGGTTTGACGGCTAATGCTTTCTCGCTCCGGCCCATATTCGATGTATTCCATGAGGGGGTCACAATCACAGACATTGACGGTCGAGTTCTCTACATGAACAAAGCCCAAGGGCAGATTGACGATTTAATTGTAAAAGATGCAATTGGGAAGACAGTGGCTGAGCTATACCGCGTGGACGAAGGAGTTAGCCCAACTCTTCAGTGTCTTAAAACTGGTGAACCTGTAATCAATTTAGCTGTGTATTATCGGACGCACCTCGGTCGAATTGTCAACTCCATTCATAATGTTTATCCACTGTTTGCGGGTGATAAACTCTATGGGGCAATCCTTTTCATAAAAGATTATACAATGTTTAATCCTCGTGTTGCTGAAAACGAATTGTCGTCTCTTAATGCAACCAGCCTGAATTCTGTGATTCTTGTAACTTCAAAAAGTCACAAAACTTTTGATAATGGTACTAGATTTACTTTTAAAGATATCATTGGTAATTCTGGGAAGTTCATGCAGGCCGTTAAGGCTGCTGAAATGGCATCTGACTCCCCATCCCCAATTATGCTTTATGGCGAAACTGGAACGGGCAAAGAACTCTTTGCACAGTCTATCCATAATCATAGTTCTAGAAAAAATTCTACATATGTAGCTTTGAATTGCGCTGCAATTCCGGAGAACCTACTTGAAGGTATGTTGTTTGGCACAACCAGAGGATCATTCACCGGCGCTGTTGACAAACAAGGGCTCTTTGAGGAAGCCAATGGAGGTACACTTTTCCTAGATGAAGTCAATTCTATGCCCAAAGGACTACAAGCAAAAATTTTGCGTGTATTACAGGAAAGGCGGGTCCGGAGAGTTGGTTCACTTAAAGAATCGGAAATTGATATAAAGCTCATTTCAAGTGTCAACGAAGACCCCCGTGAATCTATAGAGCAAGGTGTGCTTCGACCAGATCTGATGTACCGACTAGCTGTCGTTTATATTGCCATACCACCCTTAAGGGAACGATTGCAGGATATTGAAATTCTGTCTTATTATTTTCTCCATGAGTGTAACCGCGCATTAGGGAAGAGTATCAAAAAAATATCACCCAAGGTTGCGGAACTGTTTCAATCGTATCGTTGGCCTGGCAATGTAAGAGAGCTTGAGCATGTTATTGAAGGAGCAGCAAACATGGTGCAGGACAACGACACAATACAACAATATCATCTCACTGTTCATTTGGCTGGTGAATTTAGTCAAAAAGAACCACGGGATCAGTTTTCTCAACAAGAGAATTATGAACAACAAGAGCGAGGAATCGATCATCCTAAGCTGGCTGGAAAAAATGATACGAAGAGACAGGATTTGCAAAGGAACAACCAAGACTTTGAACGTGAACAAATTATCCAAGCTGTGATCCTTTCTGAAGGAAATGCCTCACTAGCTGCCCGAAAACTGGGAATATCACCTCAATCAATGCATTATAAGCTCAAGCGCTATCAAATAAATGCAAAAGATTACAAAGTTGTTTACCACTCCACCTGATTAAAGATATTTTTATTATTCATAAAATATAATTTATTTTACATAAGAATATCTTTAACTTTCCTGTTGTCCTTATTCTTTCAGTCTCCTTGTTTTTTCTATTTATTACAAAACGTTACTTCATGTTCTGAAGTTGTGGCACGTTGTTTGCTCTGTATATCTCAAAGTATATCATTAAGGAGTTTGGCCAGAGTTAAAGATACTTAATTTATATTTATGGTGGAAAAACATGTACGACAGGATGCAAACTTTTACGGATACAGATCTTGCGGCAATCCATAAGGCTTCAATGGATATTCTTGAAAACACTGGCGTTGTCTTTCAGGAAGAAAGAAGTCTTAACATCTTTAAAGATAGTGGGTTTCGGATTGATGGGACTACTGTTTTCTTCAAAGAAGAAGACATCTTAGCAGCTATAGAAAAAGCTCCATCCCGCTTTAAGCTCTCTGCTCGAAATCCGGAGAAATCTATCTATATAGGTGAAGACGATTGGGCTTTTCTACCTACATATGGCGCACCATTCGTCTGTGAGCCTGATGGAACGCAGCGTACAGGCACTATGACAGACTATGACAATGTTTGTAAATTGGTGCAAACATCAAAAGCAATTGACATGTGTGGTTTTAAGCATGTTGAACCGTCGGATGTAGGCACAGAAACCGCCTATCTCGATATGCTTTACTCAAATATGATGCTCTCCGATAAGCCGTTTATGGGGAGTACCGATACGGTCCAGGCAGCACGAGACACCATGCAAATGATAGCAATCTTGTTTGGTGGGGAGGAAAAAGTAAAAGGCAATCCAGTAACAGTTGGGCTTATAAATTCACTGTCGCCCTTACAGTTTGCTGAAGAAATGGCTGGGTCGATAGTCGAATATGCCAGCTGGGGACAGCCAGTTGTCATTGCCAACATGATCATGGGCGGTACTTCCGGACCTGTTAGTGTGCCAGGAATCTTAGCTCTTATGAACGCCGAGATATTAGCAGGCTTGACTCTGGCTCAGTTGGTTCGCCCAGGGACCCCTGTCATCTATGGTTCAACCTCTTGTCCTACAAATATGCGAACCGGCGCCGCCACAATTGGTGCACCGGAGACATATAAAATTAATTCAGCCACTACACAATTGGCAAGACATTACAAACTCCCTTGTCGAACTGGTGGTTCCCTTACTGATTCCCTGGTTCCCGACGGACAAGCTATGGCAGAGGGTGCTCTTTGTCTCTCTACATCTGTAAGAAATGGAGCTAATTTCATCCTTCATTCCTGCGGAATGATCGGCACGTACATAGGGATGAGCTTCGAGAAATGGCTCATTGATGAAGAAATGTGCGGAATTATTCGGGCGATGTATACACCGCTCGAAATCGGTGAAACTGCCATTGATGTGGAAACGATCAAAAGTGTTGGGCCTGGAGGCAACTATCTCATGGCCCCTTCAACCTTGGCTGGCTGTCGCACAGCATTCTATGCAACTGCTTTTTATAACAAAGCAAATCACAATCAATGGGAATCATTGGGTCGGCAAAAAATAGACCAAGCAGCGTCTGAAGAACTGATTAAGCGACTTGCTTCCTATGAAAAACCACCAATCGACTCCGAGATAGAAACAGCTCTCACCTCCTTTCTTGCTGACAGGAAGTCGTCTTGATATCTAAGCTATAGGATGTACTCCGAATCCAATAGTAAAAAATAGTTCCTGCAGCACTGGATAGAACTGCCCCCTCACCAAATGACTATGTAACTGCTCGGTTGGGCAATGAGCGGGGCATTAAAGTCAACCCAACGTTATGAGGAGTAACCAATGGAAGATTTGGGCAAAAAAACGGCCAACCTGGCAGACAGCAGTGTAGAATCCGATCAGGGTTTCTTAAACATTATAAATTACAAAGTATTTTTACCGCCGGCCATACTGCTCGTTGTTGCAGTTATATTCGGTCTAATCAATCCGGAACTCTTTGGCAAAGCAGCATCAGCCACACTGAGCTTCACCATCGCCAAATTTGGTTGGTTTTACACACTCGGGTCAACCCTTTTACTCTGTTTCTGTCTGTGGGCAGGTTTTAGCAGGTATGGCGATGTGAAACTCGGCGGTCCAAAGGCAGTTCCAGAGTTGAGTGTCTATACGTGGTGGGCTATATCGATCTGTGCTGGTATCGCCATTGGTATAGTTTTCTGGGGTGTGGCTGAGCCTATGGCACACTATACAAATCCACCACCATTTTTACATGTAGAAGGAAAATCTCTTGCCGCTGGTGAAACCGCCTTACGTTATGCCTTCTTCCATTGGACATTTCATACTTACGGTATTTACGTAAGTGCCGCCATTTGCATTGCCTTTGCTTTTTATAACACCAAAAAACCTTTTAAAGTAAGCTCTAGTCTCTTTCCGCTCATCGGTAATCGAATTGGCGGTAATTGGGGGCATTTTGTTGATGGCTTGTCTATTTTCGCAATTGTCGGTGGAGTTGGAACCTCTCTAGGTTTTGGCACAATGCAGATTGCCAGTGGTCTCGATTTTCTCTGGGGAATAAAATCGAGTGGTACAATCTGGCTGCTCATCATTCTTTGCCTAACCGCATGTTACACCATCTCAAGCTACAGCGGGCTGCAAAAAGGGATAAAATTCTTGAGTCGAAATAATATAAGACTCTACTTTATTTTAATGGTTTTCCTCCTCGTTGCAGGACCCACTATCCATATCCTGGAAAATACACTTTCTGCTGTTGGGGATTATGTCTCTAATATTGTGCAAATGTCTCTTTTTCTTGATCCTATGGAGAAAAGTGGCTGGCCCGGGACTTGGAGTAATTTTTATTGGGCATGGTGGCTGGCTTTTGCCCCAGTCGTTGGTTTGTTTCTCGCTCGTCTAGCCTACGGTCGAACTATTCGAGAGCTTGTTCTAGTCAATCTTATAGGCCCTGCACTTTTCGGCATCGCCTGGTTTGGTCTGTTCGGCAGTTCTGCAATATATTTAGACCATTTTCAAAATGCGGGTATCGGAGAGATTATAAAAGCGTCCGGCAACGAGGTATCACTCTACGCCCTTTTTCAGCAACTTCCTTTTTCAGGAATCACCATTATCCTTGGAGTTCTGGCTATCTGTATTTCTTTCATTACTCTTGCTGACTCTATGACTTCCACCATCGCAGCGATGACCACCAAAGGGTTTGGAGAAACTAGAACTGAAAAAGAACCCCCAGCAAGGATGAAAATATTCTGGGGTTTTGTAATGGGTTTGCTCTCCTACGTGCTACTGGTCAGCGGAGGTGCAAGCGCACTGCAAACTTCGGTTATAGTTTGCGGTTTGCCAATTCTTGTGCTTCAGATTTTTATGGCCATTGCTCATATTAAGGCCATGAGAAACCTGGATACCTTTGACAAGGAGAATCCGCCAGCTCAAACAAGCAGCCTTTATAAAGTTGATTAACTCAAGATACTCATGTGGTCTCTGTTGCACCAGTTATATAGCCCAGTGCGATAACCAGCGACCGCTTACTCATACCCTTATTTATAAAAACTGAATTTGACCGTGGCAATTAAGAATTTTTCTTTGATCCACCACGGCATAATAATACGGAGGTATTTCCATGAAGGACGTAATTGTTGTTGGTGGCGGAATTGCGGGAATGGCTGCAGCATGGCATTTGAGACATCGAGATCTGCTCGTACTTGAGTCTGAACCACGCTTTGGTGGCCGAGTCCGTTCTGAACGTCGCGGAGCCTACTGGCTTAATTGGGGCGGTCACGTGTATGCAGGAAAAAATTCTGCCACAGGTAGTCTCTTACAATCAGTAGGAATTGAGGCGGCACCTGTTCCAGGCACACTCAAAGGTCTTGCATTTAATGGCAAGGTACTCCTCGACGGCCTTGTCGAAGCGTACCCTTTCAGGGTGCCAATGTCGTGGTCGACACGAATGGCTCTGGTTAAGCCTGGTCTTAAAGTGAGAAAAGCGGTTTCGCATTATGGAAAAATGGTCGCGCGGCGACCAAATGAAGATTACTGGACTCAACAGCAGCGAGTCTATGATTTTATGAATGATAAATCGTTCAGGGACTTTATCGGAGATCTCCCGGAGGATGCCGATGCCTTTTTTAAGCCAACAGTGAGTCGTTCTTCTGGTGATCCGGAGCAAATTACCGCAGGGGCTGGGGTTGGATATTTCAACCTGGTCTGGTCAAAAGATGATGGTGAGGGACTGACCCGCTATATCGTTGGCGGTGCGTCAACACTTATAGATACGATTGCTGCATCACTGAAAGATTACTGCCATACTGGCGCAGTTGTTCAAGAGGTGATCCATAAAGATAATTCTGTTGTCGTTCGTTACAGAAAGGATGAGGTCGATTACGAGGAAGAAGCACGGTATGTCGTCATGGCAACCCAGGCTCCTATAACGCAAAAAATCTGTAAAGATATTGATAAGGATATGAGTGCGGCTCTTTCCCAGATAAAGTACGGACCATACATTAGTGCAGCCTTTCTGACCAATGAAAACGGCCCTCAGATATGGGATAAAGCCTATGCTATTGCGACACCAAAAAGGTCGTTTAATGTGGCCTTTAACATGTCGAATATGGTCCGAGCAGGAGAACCGATAAGACAGCAAGGGAGTAGCTTCATGACTTTTTCTCCTGCAACCTTTGCTCGCGATCTATGGGAAAAGACAGATCAGGAGGTTATTGACACCTACCTTGATGACCTCAACGATATCTTCCCTGGTTTTAGTAAACTCGTTGCCGAATCACATGTTCAGCGTTGGGAGCTTGGTTTGCCTTATTGCTTCCCTGGACGGGCTAAACTGCAGCCATCTCTTTCAAGACCTTCCGGCCGCGTCTATTTGGCTGGAGATTATCTTGGAACATTTTATACAGAAACCTCCATTCAGACAGGAGCAACTGCGGCTCAGCACATTTTAAGCCATTTGGGGACACTTGACCAACATATGTCATAAATCGAATTTACGGATTTATCAAAAAAATGATTCTTCTGGAACAGCAAATAAAAAACACCATTTATGGGGTACAAAATGACACAGGGAGTTTGTGAATACTTCAAGGTAGCAGGGCAGGACCCAACTGCACCGTATAGCTCTGCCGCACAGTGCAATAACTTGGTATGGACCTGCGGGCAATTGGGGATCGATGCCGACGGCATGTTGGGTGAGTCATTTGCCCAGCAGGTAGACCTGGCCTTTGATAACCTGGAGACGGCATTAAAGGCAGGCGGGGCTGATCTTTCAACTATCATTAAAATTTCGGCTTTTGTTTTAGATATCAATCAACTCGATGCCTTTAACGAGGTGTATAAAAAGAGGATAAATCTGGAAAATCCACCGGTACGTACAACGGTACAAATCGCTGCTTTCCAGAAAGATATTCTCATTGAGATAGATGCAGTGGCTTATACAAAGTGAAAAAGTAAATAAGGAAAAATATTATGAGTGATTTAAACAATATTACAGAGAGTGTAATCGGTGGAGATGCCGGACAAGTTGTCAGTCTCGTTCAAGCAGAGATCGATAAGGGAACAAATGCAGGTGCGATCCTTAATGATGGACTCATTAGTGGCATGGATATCGTCGGGGAAAAGATGCAGAGTGGGGATATGTTTATTCCGGAAGTGTTGATGTCCGCCCAGGCTATGGCGGCAGCCGTAGAAATACTGAAACCTTTATTGGGAGATGAAGATAACGCCGACTCCGGTACCATTATCCTGGGTACTGTTAAAGGTGACTTGCATGATATTGGTAAAAATCTGGTAAGAATGATGATGGAGAGTGCTGGTTTCAACGTCATTGATCTCGGTGTGGATGTGGCCCCCGAAAAATTCGTTGCTGCAATCCAGGAGAACAATGCGAACATTGTCGCATTGTCAGCTCTCCTCACGACCACTATGCCGATGATGAAGCAGACTATAGATAGCATCAATGAGAGCGGTTTGCGCGACCAGGTTAAGATCCTCGTTGGTGGTGCACCGGTGAGCCAGAGCTTTGCTGATGAAATTAAGGCCGATGGTTATGCACCCGACGCCGGTTCTGCAAGCAAACTCAGTAAATCCATGCTGCACTGATACCTGGGGCTTGGAAGTTTTCCCTCTTATGTCTGAGTATTTCCAAGCCTCTCTTGTAAAGTGATACAGCTCCCCTTTCGGAAAACTCAAATATCACATTAGGAAGAATTATGATTATCATCGGAGAACTTATCAATTCCAGCCGAAAAGCAATTAAGGCAGCTATTGAGAGTAAGGACGCAAAAGCCATTCAAGATGTGGCTGTTGCGGAAACTGAGGCTGGTGCAAACTATATTGATGTCAATGCTGGAACCTTTGTTGACAAGGAAATAGATTACCTCAAATGGTTGGTGGAAAAAGTTCAGGAAGTAACGGATACACCCTGTGCTATTGATAGTCCTGACCCGAAGGCAATCCAGGCTGCGCTGGAAGTGCATAAAGGCACGGCAATGATCAATTCCATTTCTTTGGAAAAGGAGCGTTATGAAAATCTCTTGCCAATCGTCCGGAATACTGACCTGAAGATTATAGCTCTTTGCATGAGTGATGACGGGATGCCGGAGAGTGTTGATGATCGGTTAAAGATCGCCGACAAATTAATCAATGGCCTGGTACAGAATAATGTCAAAATTGAAAATATTTTTGTCGATCCTTTGGTGCAACCGATGTCGGTCAATAACCATTTCGGGGTGGAGTTTATCAACTCGGTTGAACAAATTATGGCAAGGTTTCCTGGTATTCACACTGCTTGCGGTCTTTCAAATATTTCTTACGGGCTGCCAGCAAGAAAGTTTTTAAATCAGACATTTATGGTAATGGCTATCGCCAAGGGGCTGGATGGGGCAATCGTCAATCCTTTAGACACAGAGATGATGTCTAGGATTGTAGCTGCAGAAGCTCTAGCTGGTCGTGATAATTTTTGTATGAATTATTTAAAGGCATTTCGCGCGGGAACTCTCGGTTAATTAAAGAGTAAACGGATACTCCTACAATTAAGCTGACTTCAGACAATTATCTAACAGCCCAAGGAGGGAAAAATGTTTCAACAACAACGTGATTTAGGACTCAATCATATGAACACCCGCAAAGACCATTTCTGCTACGGAATGGGGATTGGGATTATGCTTCTTGATGACGTTTATCCGGGCTTTCCCGGCGATGTACGTAACGCCAGTGGCTTTCCATACCCCATTCAGTATGAGCCTGTTGAGGGAATCGACATCAAACAGCTACTCTGGAACGAAGACAAGAGCCCTTGTCGTGAACCAATTTTAAAAGCTGCCAAAAAGTTGGAACGTATGGGATGTCGGGCGATTGCGGCTGAATGTGGTTATTTTGCGTATTTTCAAAAGGATGTTGCTGGATATGTTGATGTCCCAGTATTTATGTCAAGTCTTTTGCAAGTACCATTTATCCAGCAACTTATTGGTCCGAAAAAAGATGTTGGAATACTCTGCTACCAGCGGCAATTCTTGACAGATGCTCACCTGGAACAAGTTGGTATCCAGCCGGGAAGCAATTACATTATTGCAGGTGCAAGCGATGATTACCAGTGTACAGAATTAGACAATTTATGGAACTGGGAGGTTAGGCCAGATCGTCCCGAGGCTGACTACCAAATACAAGAACAACAGATGGTTAATGCTTGCGTCGAGTTTTGTAAAGCAAACCCGACTATTGGGTCAATTATGCTGGAATGTACCGGCATGCAACCTTTTGGACGTGCAATTCAAAGAGCGGTAGATCTGCCCGTTTTCAGCTGGGGTACTATACTCGATTATGCCTATTCGGTAGTTGCCCACCGCGATTATTATGGCCATGTATAGCTCGTAGCATTTATGTTAGGACTGAGTTTTCCGGAGACTATGCCGTGAGCTATAGTCTTCACAGCCATTCCCGTTCTGGCCCTGATATACCAATGTAGACATTGATTTTGACGGTCTTTATCCATATCAATCAAAAAACAGGGGAGATCCTCCTCAGCAGTCGCCTTTTTCACCAAACGGGCCGGCATTTATTACAATTATTGCGACTTTTGGACACAAGAATTCATTGACACTGAGAAAATTCCATTTTCCAGTGCACTCGATCTTTGACAACGCTGTAGAGTAAAATTGCCTCAATGACAACGTATTAGTTGCACAACGGCAATCACTGAGGGAAACATCCACTATTTTGTTGTTTATATGGGAAGAGGTTGCCCAAAATCCGCACCTCCATGGCAATGTCAGGGCCAAAACGGGATCAGCTGTAATATCTTTAATTCAACATATTATTGAAAGGAGAAAGTTATGAAAGTCAGATACGTTATTGGGACTATTATCGTTACACTAAGTCTGCTCATTGCGGTTCAAAGCTTTGCAGCTCAAAAACAAGTTAAACTATTGACACTTGAATGGGAACCTTATGTCGGGTCTAATATACCTAATAAGGGGTTTACCACAGCACTTATTACCCAGGCTTTTGAAAAAGCAGGATATGATGTTGAAATTGAATTTCATACCTGGGACAAAGCTATGGAAATGGCTCGAAACGGAAAAGCTGATGGAATATTTCCTGCCTACCGTGACAAAAGTCGAAAAGAGCACTTTATATTTTCCAAGCCATTTGCTAAAAGCCATCTGGAGCTTTGCAAAAGAAAAACTTTTCAGTCCCCTTCTCCTGGTGGTGCTGATGAAAAAGGTTACTACATACAATATATTACAGATCCAAGGATAGATCAAACTCAAGCCCTCAGAGACCTTAAAAAGTATAAATTTGGAGTTGTAAAAGATTATGCCAATACTCCAGAGTTTGATGCTGCTGATTTTCTAACAAAAGTTCAAGTGGCAAGTGATAAAGATAACATAGCACAACTTTTGAGTGATGAAGTTCAGCTTATAGTTATCGACCGATATGTAGCAAGAAACATAATGATCAAACAATTTCCCTGGCGATCAGATGGGATTGAGTTTTTGCAACCTACACTTTCATCTAAAGATCTTTATCTTGCTATTTCAAAAAATACAAATAATTCTGAAGAAAAGCTAAAAGCCTTTGATGCTGGCCTGAAGATTTTAAAGGAAGACGGAATACTTGATAGAATTATGCGCCAATATGGATTTTAAACCCTGTCTAACCCTCATGACCTGGCGGTCACAACAAAGCATATAAAAGTCTCTCTTCTGGGTCAACATAGCTGTATCGGCCCGCAATCAAGTCAAATCTGGGCCCACCCACATTAAGTGCCAGTGGGCCCGGTGTCATTATTGTGGGCCCACTGGCACCGAGGAACAAAAGCGACCTAAAGCGATATTCGTGTCGGCACATTATTCTATGGGGGTTTTTCCCTTTTTGTTTAATTTTACCCAAATATCAGAGATGAGGAATGACAGACAATTATGCAAAAATTGTTCAAGACAATCTTAATCAACTATACGATAATCTGCCGAAAGACCTAGCAAAGAATCT
>WTAT01000489.1 GCA_013139415.1 Desulforhopalus sp. | reverse complement strand
ATGTTTGAAGATGGGGTGAAAGGCGCCGAGGTGGAAGAATCACTTAAACCAAAAGATATTGCGGAGATTCTTGCGGAAAGGATCATCTGATTAACGACAAACTAAACTAACACCCCTCAAGGGGGTACTAAAAAGAGTCCCCGTGCTTTGCGGGGACTAAAAAGAGTACCCCCTTGAGGGGTATAAGTTCTCTTCTGCAAAGCACGGGGTTATGATCCCCGCAAAGCACGGGGATAAGTTCCTTAACGAAAATCTTTTCCCAAAAGCGGGAAAAGATTTTCTAAGTCACTAAACTGGAGGAAAAATATGAAAATTCTAGTTTGCATAAAACAGGTTCCTGATATGGAATCGAAATTTAAGGTAGATGCGGGTGGCACCTGGTATGCGAAAACCGATCTGGCCTGGCGAATGAATGAATATGATGAATATGCTGTCGAACAGGCCGTGCAGCTCAAAGAACAGGTTAAAGACGCAGATCTGACTGTTCTCTGTATCGGTTCCGATCAGGTAAAGGAAACCATGAAAAAAGCGCTGGCTATGGGTTGTGACCGGGGTGCCCATATTGCAGACGATGAGGCCAGTAGCAAAGAACCTTATCAGGTCGCAGGCATTATTGCCGAGTACGCAAAGGACAAGAGTTTTGATCTGGTCTTCACAGGGATGCAGTCCCAGGACAGGGGCAGCGCTCAGGTTGGGGTTTTAGTCGCTGAAATGCTTGGTGTGCCGAGTATTACAACCGTTGTTGATTTTGCCTGCAATGATGGCGTAGTCGAGGCAAAGCGGGAACTGGAAGGTGGCGTTAAGGCCTGTGTTAAAGTTGCGACACCAGTTGTTGTTACCTGTCAGCTTGGCCTCAATACTCCGCGCTATCCCACCCTGCCAAATATCATGAAGGCCAAGAAAAAAGAGATGCTTTCGACTCCTGTGACGGAGCTGCTCAAAGTCGATCCTCGCCAGGAAACAGCCAAAATGTACTTCCCGGAAAAGAAAGGCGGGGGCTTGGTTCTTGAAGGAGATGCTATGGATCTGGCTGAACAGCTGGTCAAGATCTTGAAAGAGAAAACCGGCGTTCTGTCATAGAGGAGACAAAAATGAAAGTATTGCTTATTGCAGAAAGTAGAGAAGGAACACTGCTCGGTAGTTGCTATGAACTGATGGCCTTTGCCGAGAAAATGGGTGCCGAAAGTGCAATGTTTCTCGTCGGCAGTGACAGCACATTGCCGCAATTCGGCGGAAAACTTTATCTCGCTGATGTGTCAGCAGCTGGTGAGTACAATCCGGAGGTGCACAAACAGTTGGTTCTGGATGTGGTGACCAAAGAGCAACCGGACATGGTGGTCTTCTCCCATTCCTCTTATGGCTGGGATCTCGCTCCGCGAGTAGCCTTTGCCCTGCAGGCAGCGCAGGTTTCCGAGGTTGTCGATGTGGTTGACGGCACTATGGTTGTACCTGTTTGCAACGCAAAACTAAGGCGTGATGTTACGATAAAAACTGAGAAAACGGTAGTGACCCTGCAGGCAGGGGCTTTTGGGCTGGCTGAAGAACCGACTGCAACTCCGACAGTCGAAGCGATAACTTGTGAAAGTGGTGGCAAGGTTGAGTTTACAGGCTACGAGCAGGCAGAGAGCGGCGGGGTGGATCTGGGCAAAGCGCCGATTATTGTCAGTGCAGGACGAGGAATCGGCAAGCCGGAAAATGTGGCAATGATAGCCGATTTAGCCAAGGCGCTTGGTGGTGAATATGGTGCCAGTCGACCGGTGGTTGATTCCGAATGGGTCGAGCACAACCGTCAGGTAGGGACGACGGGACAGACCGTTGCTCCTAAATTGTATGTCGCCTGTGGCATCTCCGGTGCCATTCAGCACCTTGCCGGTATGAAAAAATCTGAATTTATCGTGGCGGTCAATACTGACAAAGATGCACCGATTGGCGACGTTGCCGATGTTTTGGTTGTTGCGGATCTGAAGCAGTTTGTTCCTGCGCTTACAGAAAAAATTCAAGCTCTTTAGTGCCTTACCCCTCAAGGGGGCACTAAACTGAGTACTCCTGAAAACCTGTCATTCAGTTCAATACCCCCTCGGAGTCTGCCGCTTACCTGAGGGGTGCTCTTTTCAGTACCCCCTTGTGGGGTGCTCTTTTCAGTACCCCCTTGTGGGGTATTAGTAATCTAGATATCAGTTTCTTGTGTCTCAGTAAGGAATTGATTTCGAAAAGGTCTTATACCCCCTCAGTGGGCTAATGAAAATTAGCCACCTTTGTCGGGGATAGACAAAAGGACGAGGCTATGCTGGATTCAATTTTCACAAAACTTCCGGACTCTTTTGTTGCCGGAACTTTTTCCAAACCAACAAGCTTTTATTTTTCTTTAGGGGAAATAAAAAAATCAGTTCAGTGCACACCAGACAGCTGCATGGTCAGTGATGGACGGACAGTGGAAAATGCGGACTGTGTGTGCAAAACCAGCCAGGAATTCTTTTTAAAGATTTGGGATGATAACTATCGTCCGGGGATGAAAGATTTCATAACGGGAACCATTAAGTCGAATAACCCAGGTGCGCTTCAGGATTTTTTACGTAGTTTCGGAAAAGATGGTTGAAAATTCAGCAGTCACTGACTGCTTTTAGCAGAGTGAGTGCATCGATTATCCTTATTAAATGAAACATCGGTTGACAGGATTACTCGACCAGACTTAACGGAAATGGTGAACGTTATGGGAAAATTAACAGAAATAAAGGTGAGAGGTTACCATGCCGATTTCTACGGTCATGTGAACAATGCTCGTTATTTAGAGTTTTTTGAAGAAGACAGGTGGGCGCATCTGGAATCAAAAATTGATCTCCGGAAATGGGCGCAGCAAGGGATCATCTTTCTTGTGGTAAATATCAATGTCAATTATCGGCGGGCAGTGCCGGTAGGTGAGACGCTGGTTATTACGACAGGCCTTGAAAAAATTGGTAACAGAAGTGTTATTCTTCAGCAGAAAATCTTTTTCAAAGAATCCAATGAAGTTGCAGCCGATGCACTTATCACTTTTGTGATGACAGACAAAAGTGGCAAGGCGGTATCAATGGATGGAGAGATGCTGCGCGAAATAGAAAAACTGCGCTAGGAGCTTGTCCGAAAGGGCATTCTCGGAAGTCTAGCAGGTTTGCTTATACGTAAAGGTTATGTTGTTCGTTGGGGGGAGGGTTTCTATTCCGGAATGAT
>WTAT01000040.1 GCA_013139415.1 Desulforhopalus sp. | reverse complement strand
TTCCTCAAAATATTCCACCTGCCTGAACATGTGGCCACCGGCAGCACCTGAAAAATAACGAGATGAGAAGCCAAGAGCCATTGTTGCCAGCAAAGGAGATAAATTCAGAATTTCGGCCAGGCCAAGGGCCAGAAAAATATGGCCAAGGATAGCGGGGAGAAGTAATTCGCTCTGACGGAATCTTTTTCCAAATTGAGTAAGAATACGACCGACCATGGTGCCCAGGGCAAGAACACCAAGAATTTCTAAAACAGCAGTTCCCAAGCTCAAGGTCAGCGATCCACCAATCTCCACAACCATTATCAAAGAAAATAAGATAATCCCGATAGCATCATCAAGCGCCACAACCCCTAACAAGGTGTTCGAAACAGGCCCACGAGCACGATATTGATGGAGTATGGCTATCGTTCCTGCTGGTGCAGTGGTCGCTGCAATTGCAGCAAAGGCCAGAGCCAGGTGCACTGCAGAGAGTGCATAGGTATCAGGCAATATAAGCCAGAATATGGCAAAGACACAAAGCACCGCTCCCAGGGATTCGCCTATGGCTGAGCAAAAAAGCACCCTTCCGGAAAGTTGCAGTTGCTTCAGGGTGATAGATCCCCCAATCATATAGGCGATGATACCTAAAGCTGTTGTTGTGAGTGGCACCGCCCAACTACCTATGTCGATCCACTCAAGTCTGCTAAAAAATCGGGTGAGAAGATCATCCCGGCTATGACATAGGCCGCCACCCTCGGTAAGTTATAGCGGGACGCTATATAACCGAAGACCAGACCGGTCAACAACAGCAGACCAAGGTTTAAAGTGATAGGTGAAATTGCATCCATGGCAAAAACAACGAGTTAAAGTTGGCCTGCCTGTACATGGATTTTAAAATGCTAAGGGAAGGCCTGTTTGGCAAAGGCAATGTCAACCAGACTGACACGAGCAAGAGTAGACAGTCTGGTTTCCTGAAAGGTACGGATAAATTTACGATCTATCTGGTCTTTAATAAAGAATGCGACCTTGCCGGAAAAAGTGATGGACCATTTAGAGAGCACCCCTTCTCCATCACCCAGATTATAGATGAGCAGGTACTTCCCTCCCGGCGAAAATTTTTCCAGAGGACCACCTTCAAGACTATTCAGCAGATTCTGATAAAGCACCGGGTTCTGCCGCACTGCATACACCCCAACCTTATCAAGTGGTTCACTTTCAAAATAAATGCAATCGCCTCCGCCGAAAACATTGGTGTAGCCAGTCGACTGCAGGAATTCATTTACCCGCAACCCTCCATCGGGCCCAACCGGCAAACCAGACCGGGCGAAAATCTGCGAAGGCCGGACCCCTACTGCCGGGAAAATAATATCTGCCTGATAGCTCGCCCCATTCTCCAGGAATATATTTTCGTTTTCTATTTTCTGAACATATCCGCTCTCGATTATTTCTATCCCTTTTCGCTCAAGTATTTTCCTGGCGAGACGGCGAACTCGTTCTGGTTTTCCGGACATAAAACTGCGGCCGCCAAACAATTGAATGTTTGGCATATAGGCCACGTGGCCCCTGCAAAGTTGATGAATATTCCCGGCAATTTCGATGGAAGAGGGGCCGCTGCCGACAACCCCAATGGCAACAGTTCGTTGCGCGCAGAGAGCCAGGATTTTCTCTCTGGCAGCCAGTAACTCCTCAATGGGCTTGGAAGTAAAAACATTTGCTGTTTGTTCTCCTAGAATATCCCGGGGTACATGCGAACCAGCATTGCAGGAAAGCACATCATAGGGGATTTCCTCACCTGAGCCTTCGAGACAGACGAGTTGTTTGAGAGGATCAATGCTGTATGCCTTGCCGAGAATGAATCGCCCGCCCCTGGCCTCGACAATCCTGCGGGTAGCAAAGCGGATATCATCCGGTTTGTAGGTTCCTCCCAGCATTCCCGGCCCCATGCCGCTGTAGTAATGATATTCAGAAGGCTGTATTACTGTTACACCAAAACCTTTATCAATAAAGGTGTGCAGTTTGGTCAGAGTAACCATATGGGCATGCCCGCCGCCGATAAGAAGAAGCTGCTTTTTCATATGAGTTCCTGTTGTTCAGCTACCACCCCACAAGGGGGTATTCGACTGCAAGCATATAGAGATCAAACTCCTGGGTTTGGAACAACTATAAGGAGGCTGTCCACGAATAACCATTTTCTCACCTGTCGGCAAAACACCTTTGCCCTTCAGATTCCCTGACTTCTTTTATTTCGACAGGCGTTTTGAAATACGCTTGTAGGTTTCTTTCAGCTCTTCGCCCACTATTTTAGACTTGGTGACGAATTCCTCTGATGTTTCCACGGCATCATCGGCTATGTCAGAAGCCTTGACCTTCAATTGTCCCCACTGTTTCTCTGCCTCTTCGAACTCTTTTTTAGCATCCATTGAGGCAAGGTGAATCTTTAAGTTTATCTCATCCCTTTCCATCCTCAACTTATCAACCAGCTTGTTAAACTCATCTTTCATACCCATGATTAACTCCTTTATTGTTTTTTTGGTTAGACAGTCGTTACTAACACCCCACAAGGGGGTACTCTTTTTAGTCCTCGTGCTTTGCGGGGATAAGTGCCTTATGCAGATTATTTTTCGTGTTTTTTATGGTAAATTCAGCTCGTTAAACAAATGAACAAATTTTCGGATGTCCGCTTCATCTGGATGCCCCTTGGCTGCAGGAGCATCTGCAAGCCAGGAAGGTTTGGGATCTCTTTTGGCTGCTTTCTCCAGGACTTTTTCAGAGACCTGTCCTGGACAACTATAGACAGCGCAGATTCGCGCCGGAGCAGCCAGTTCCTTGGCCTTGTTCATTGCATTTTTAACGTGATCCGAGTTTCTTGCCGCACCATGGGTGGCAAATAGAACAACTTCCTTTTCACCAATTTTTGGTAAAAAATTCAGGGTGGCGAAATCAGGTTGCCCACCCTGCAGCCAGAAACCAACTGCCACAAAAACATACCCAGAAGGATCTGGATTATCATCAATGGAGAGTAGGTCTTTTTCACACTGCAGGGCGCCGTAGAGCGCTTCTGCCAGCTTTTTTGTATTACCGCTCCTACTTGAGTAAACAACGAGCGCTTTCATAATATCCCCCCCCTGCTTCTACAATTTGTCTGAGAATGTAATACTCTTTCTTGTTACAACCAATGATCACACCTCAACTGTATTAATGAGTCCGTTGATTTACAGCCTTTTCGCCCGATATCCTCGTTATGTGAAAAAAAATAATCATTGAAGGTAAGCGCAGACTCCGATATCAAACACATGTCTCCGGTTATTTTTTCACATGCCTTGATATCGAACGAAAATTTTCATAAATCAACAGACTCACCAATTCCCCCTTCAATTTCTTTCGGATGAATCCAGTCGAAGTGATTCTAATCTTCTATGTTTTTTCAACAGAACGCATGACCAAATAAACAGCGCCATGCTGCAGACCCAACACTTCTATAAGCAAAGTCAAAATACAGGGGAGTTAACCTTTTTTATTTAACTTTGATCTTAATTTCTTTTTTCTGGGCATCCTCTGTTTTTGGTAGAGCTATTAGCAAAATTCCCTTTTCAAACGTCGCATCAATCTTATCGGTTTTTATGTTTACCGGCAGTCTGATTGTACGCTGAAAAGTGCCAGAGTATCTTTCCGAGCAATAGTAATGTTCATCTTTCTTTTCTTTTTCCTGTTTCTTTTCTCCTTTTATGGTCAGCATATCCCCAGAGATAGTGACACTAACATCTTTTGCATCCAGCCCCGGCAACTCGGCCTTGACAAGAAGTGTGTCTTTTGTTTCAGAAATATCAACTGAAGGCTGCCATTCTTCGGAAGCAAATCTCGGGAAATCCGCCGCGCTAAAAAAACGGTTCCACAAACTGTCCATTTCTTTTCGCAGTGAAGCGAGTTCACCTGAAGGTCTCCAAGGCATTAACTCCATAATAGACTCCTTTTTTTCAGTTTAACTCCCCATATATTTTTTTCAGCAACTTTACTTCATATCACCGAACTATGTGTTTACCTGACATGGCGTTAGACATCATCGGCATCATGACATGATTCTGTTCTGGCGACCAAAAAACCTCAGCATCTTTCGGTGGTGATTTTTGATTGACTTCCAATTTGTCAATACTCCTTTTCACGCAATCAAATACTTCTGTAAGAGAAAAAGGTTTTAGAAGATAATCATCGACACCGGCTCTTATGGCACTGATAGCCTGAGATACATCATGATTACCTGTCATTACGACTCCAATCTGCCGTGGATTCAAGAACTTTGCTTTTCTAAGGACCGCAATACCATCAGGATCTCCCATTTCAAGGTCTGTGATTATTAAATCAAATTTTTCATCATGCAAGGCCTCGATAGCTTCGCATCCATTGGTGGCAAGCCTTACCTGATAACCTTTTGATTTAAGCGAAATTTCAACTATTTTGACAATTATTGGATCATCATCTACCGCTAGAATTTTATAATTGATCATCGAATTATCTCCTGGCCACCATAGTAGTATGTACTGTAGTATGTACTCCAGATTTACCTCATACATCAAATCCTTTTCTACACTACCTCTAGCAAAAAACACGCCACCCTGCCTCGTTAGGAAAAAAAGTGTCATTCCAAATTGTTATCAACCTGGCTCTGACAGGATTGACTAGCCCTAAATCGCGATCTACAAAATATTGCAGATTAATTTATTATTTTTACCACTACAGCCTTCATGAACCTTGATTAACTCAGACCCTGGAAAGCTCATCTTTTAAATAAAAGCTTCGATGAGAGGCATGAAACATTGAACCCCAAGTCTTTGCTGGCGAGATAAAAATGCTGCCGCAAAGCAACGTATACACCTGCTCAAGGAATATCATTACTCCTTTGGCGGCAGCCTATTCCCGAACAGTTTTTCACTAGTAAACAGTGTTGTATTATATGTATCCGTATCGAATGATATGATATCATATGAACCAAACTCTGCAGCAGTAAAACACCAAAAAGCCGCCCCCTCGAAGGAGGCAGCTATTATTACGAGAAAATAGCTCATGCAGGTCTACAATGCTCTCTCGTTTTACCCAGATCGATTATGACCGCGAGATTGCCCTCGTGGCCATCGATGAGGATTCAGAGATTGAGCGGATGCTTGGAGTTGCAGGGATCATCGGAGATCCCGACGGCCTTGAGGGGGAGATTACAGTCCTGGCTGGAGACACCTGGCAGGGAAAGGGTATCGGGGCCAGCCTGATGCGAAAGTGTCTGCTGATTGCCGAAAAGCGCGGATATAAACGTATCCATGGCATTGTCCTCAAAGAGAACAGGAATATGCTTGCCCTTGCCAAAAACTGGGATTCTTGGTCGACGGGGGTGAAAATTCCGGAGAGTATGAGATTCAGATCAAATTCGCCGCTCTGAAATTGGTTGAGGGACTTGCTGTACTTTAACAAACCTCTCTTATGCAGCAATTTTGTTGACCTGCTACATAAGCGAAAGAAGTGAGATCTTAACAGCTTACGGGCAGCACCAGAGCGTGACCTTCTCTATTTTGCTGATAAGTTTTAATGTTGTGCCACCCGCCAGGTTTAAATCTCTGAGCAGGCCTTGCCCTTTACCAAACATCCCCAAAGCAACAACCGCATAGCTCCCTTTTTCAATTTCACCAAGGATCGTTCGGGGAACGGACACCCCCCAGGTCGAATTCCGGAGGATACGTTCGGACCCAATATTATGCTCCTTCAGTATGGCTTCCGCTCGCTGAAAAATCTTTTCAGATTCTTTACCTGTCCCACTCTCCACATGAAGCATCGTTATTGTATGCTGGTCCTGATCGGAAAGAATGAAGCCGACATGATCGACTGCCCGGTAGGCGTTCTCAGAGCCATCGAGGCAAAGCAATACATTTTTCCTCCCCAGCTCAGGGTCTGGACAGATCCACAGGGGTGAGGTGCAACGACTGTCCTTTATCATGGTCTGGACCGTCTCATCAGCCGATCTTTCAAACATCCACTGCATGGAGTAAGATGCTCGTCTCCCCAAGATGATGGTATCGTAGAGACCTTTTGAACTCTCAGACAAAATATCCTTGACCTTTCCGTATCGCTCAGCAACTGTTTTAGTAATTATATGCTCAATGGACATCTTGTTCTGACTGAGAAGTTCTTTAGCTTTGTGAATGGATCTCCTCACTCCCGCTGTAACTTGACCCTCGATATTATCGGCGGGACCTTCCCATTTCCCCATCAAGGTTTTCGTCATATCGTCACTGTCACGCCTGCAGATATGGAGAAGTGTTACCCGGTGCTCTGACTTTTTATTAAAGAATGAACAGATAAATTTGACTCCAAAGAGATTATCGATATCATTGCTGATGGTAACAAGAAATTGTTTTTCCATAGGTTCAGTCCTCAATTAAAAGAAAATATTAACGTTCACCAACCATATGTTTGAGACAGATGTTGTCTACATTTTTTAATAGAGAAGATAACAAGATCAGTGCTGGAGCTGTACAATAAGTGCAACAGACTGAAGTTTAATAAGTGAGTTTAATTTATGCTCCTCGGTGTCTCATTCTCATTGACATGTTCCGCTTCAGTATTGTTTTTCTCTTTCCATTCTGTTAGTGCCTTACCCCTCAAGGGGGCACTGAACTGAGTACTCTTGAAAACCTGCCATTCTTTTCACTACCCCCTTGTGGGGTGCTCTTTTCAGTACCCTCCCCTCTCTGTCAAACTGAACATTCAAACCAAACCGTAATACAGTGCAAAATGCTCATAACTGTTTTGAAATTGATAGGTTAAAGGTGATCCCTTTGTTCGCCCCT
>WTAT01000144.1 GCA_013139415.1 Desulforhopalus sp. | reverse complement strand
AAAAAGGAGATGGCCATGAAAACAACAAAGGATAAGAGAGTCAGAGCAAGAGAAATTGGTGTACCCCTCTGTATCTGGTCTGAGGCCGGGGTCGTCAGCAGCCGCAGCTGTACCAGGCAACTGGACTGCGAGCGCTGCCTCTTTGACCAGAACATGATGGATTTTTTTGCCTACAACTTAACTCCACTACCTGCGGTGCCGACAGCTGCATGAAAATAAATAATCTGCAACTGGCACTCTAGGTATGTGCAGTACAGTTACTTGAAGGGAGGTGTCACTATCATGGCTGGTAAAAGCAAAAGGAGTAGCAAGACCAAGAAAGTTCAAGGCTTCAATATCCTGGAAGATGAGTGTATCTGGATGAAGGCAGGGGTGATCAACTTTAAGCTCTGCGACAACGCATTCGATTGCATGAACTGCCCATTTGATACGGCCATGACTCAGGCTCTTGAAAAGACAGGACCTCTGGTAAAGGAAAAGGTTCAGGAGAGTTGGCGAGACCAGATGCGACTTAAGTACGGGGATGAGCGTGAGTGTCGTCATATGCTTTCAGGCCGGGTTCATTACAAAATTTGTGTTAACGACTTTCGCTGTGATGCCTGTGAATATGACCAGAGCCTGGATGAAGCAGAGCTTCATCAACATCTGGGCAAACCGGCTGTCCATCGAGTCTTAGGTTACCAAGTGCCGGATAACTACTACTACCATCGCGGTCATAGTTGGGCCCGAGTAGAGTACGGCGGTCGCGTCCGACTTGGCCTTGATGATTTTGGTTTAAAACTGGTTGGACCGGTGGATGAGTACCTCCTCCCAACACTCGGCCAAAAAGTTGAGCAGAGTGATATAGGCTTCAGGCTTGCCCGCGAGAGTAATGAGGCCGAGGTGCTCTCTCCGATAACGGGGACCATTGTAGCGGTTAACCACAAGGTTATGCGTAAGCCTCAGCTGAGCAACCAGCGACCCTATACCGAGGGCTGGCTGGTTGTGGTAGAGCCGAAGAGGCTCAAGGGCAACCTGAAAAATCTGCTTTTTGCCAAAAAGGAGGTTGATGGGTGGGTGGAACATGAGGTGCAGCGGATGCATGATCTGGTCATGGCAGAACATGGACCATTGGCAGCCACAGGTGGTGCCCCTGTTGATGACGTCTATGGCAATGCGCCGGAGATAGGTTGGAAAAAGCTGGTGAACGAGTTCCTGCTAACCTAGTTCTACTTTGTCAACTTTCATCCCCCTCTTTTGCGGCGGGAGGGGGAGGGGATTTCTACATAACGCTAATTAATTGGGGCTGCCCACTAGGAGAACGGTGGGTTATGCCCAGAAAGGTTAGCATCTATGAACATAGCAGAGAAAATCCTGTTTGGCGTCGATGATTCCGAGGTCGCCCGGCAGGCTGGCGCTACAGCAGGTGCTCTCCTGAAGTACAGGAAAAATGTCAGTATAACATTATTTTACGGCGCTCCAGACCCACAGCTCTCCTCCTTGGCAAAAGTGCTTCGCCGGACTCCTAAGGTCGTGGAAGAATACCGAAAGGTTTGCAGCCTGCAAGAGCATAAAATATTGGAACAAGCCCACGAGACTTTGATAGGCTCTGGATTCAACGCGGATAGGGTGACGATCCGTGGTGAGGGCAAGTGTCATGACCCTGCAGAAACTATGTTGAAGTTGGCGGCCGCCGATGAGTCGGAAACCATTGGCCTGGCTAGGAGCAGAACCGGTCGGCTGGAGCGGATGTTGATGGGATCGGTCAACCATCGGCTCGTTCATTGCGCAGGTGAAAAGGCAATCTGGGTGATAGATCCGCCGATCGCTTCACATGACGTGCTGGTGGCTTTGGGGGGCGCGGCTATCAGCCGCCGGGTAATGGAACACGCGGTTCGGTATTTTGCTCAACTTAATAAGAGCAAATTCACTTTTTTTCACGTGGCGCCGCCCTTGCCTCCGCATTACTGGGACAATACACGCATCTTGAGCGAACAAGAGCGCAAAGGACGGCAAGAGGAGATAGCCTGCTGGATGAAGGAGTATGCAGACAGAGTTAGAGAGATTGCGGATGAAGGAAAAGAGAGGCTTCTCAAGGCCGGGGTTCGTGAGGAGAACGTGGCCTTCAAGGTTCAAACTGTCGAGAGAGGCATGGCCCGCGATATACTTGCCGAACTAGCGGAGGGTAACTACGGTATTTTGGTCATGGGCCGTAAAGATTCCAGGAAGAAAGGCACGTTTCGACTGAGCAGCAAAGCCAATAAGCTGCTCCACACCGTCCATGACGCCATGCTCTGTCTGGTCAATTGAGCCAGGGTGGATGTTTGCCGCTCTCCATGCTACGCATCCTTTGGGCCTTTGCCAATCTTTGGGATCCTTTTTTGATAAGACGGTGACTGCTCGAACGCTGTGCTCTAATCTCAATCATGAAGTCTTTGGATGCCGTATCTCCGGTAAGCTTCCTCAAGAAAGGCCTCGCAGTATTCACAGAAAAACAACGGTAGTTCATCTAAATCTTTCGGCCCAGAGGAAAGCCTCATTATGCATTCGGGCTGTTTACAATGAACCAGATCAA
>WTAT01000617.1 GCA_013139415.1 Desulforhopalus sp. | reverse complement strand
CGTTGAACTTAATCTGTTCCGCTGCCGTTTTATCTGCTCTTTGGCGGTGTGCCGGTGGAGAACACAAAAGGACTGGGTGAAGTTAAATTCAAAAGGCAAACTGTTGATCCCCAACATCATGTCTGGCCTAGTCGTCTCTTGATATTCCTTTAGAGACAAAACTGCAGCAAAGGTTGTTGCGTCCTGGTGACGAATTTCGACCGTTTCTCTCCCAAAAAGCAATCTTCGGTTATAGATAAGGTTTGAAAGAGCAACCCTTCTTACCGGCACCCTTTGTGGCTTGCCATAGAGGAGATCACTGTAAAATTCACCGATCAAAGATGTCTTTTCCACTTCATTAACACCGAGCAGGTTGGGTGAATATTAACTGAGGTTTGCCAGCACCACATAGCACTTATCTTGAAATTCCGACAAAGACTCGCCAATCATTTGTTGGAAAAGGGAATTGTCTTTTTTGCGAAAGAGAGAGGTCGCGGCGTTTTGAGGAAAAACCCTGAAGCCAATGGCGAGATAATAGTGATTTTCCAGCAGTGTTCTGTCTATGTTCTTAAGGTACTCCTGGGCCAGATGTATAGAGTACTCATTTGCAACGCTCGGATGCCAATTAATGGTGTGCTTTCGTCGCAACAAGCTGCCCCACAGGGCGTATCGTGGATCGTTGAGAGATCTGATTACGTTACTGATCCGCTTTTTATAAGCGGTTAGTTGGTTGGGTGTTTTGTTGTCATATGGTGTACCGATAAGTTTAATTACTGACACCAGACAATCGTTGTTTGTTAAACAGATAGTCTCTGTGAGGTGCCCTTTCAGGTTAACAATTTTTTCGGCCTGTCGGTCCTTGAGGAAGTGATTTTTTTTCCCTTCAATATCTAATCTCATGTCAATGACCGTAGGTAGATGATTTCCAAAGGTTTCGCGCTCTGGAGGCACCTTTTGTGATAAACCAGACCTTAAATATTTCGAAGTACCTGGGTTCCTTCCAACAGACCACATACATCAATATATGGATAGGCACAAAAACCAGGAGAAGAGAGATCCTGTTTAATCCAATGAACAGGATTACGGTTATCATAAGATTCAACAGTAACCCTGTGTATGTCACACCCGCAATCATTGCCGGGCGTGTTATTGCCGCAAAGAGTATGTCCTCTTCCATTTAGACAACCCTGATTATAGTAGTTGGGTTGATGAGTTGTACTGTCGTTGAATTTGTTCTTATAAAATCAACAATTCCAGCTGCTCCGAAAATAATTACCACTCCAAGGAGCACGTAAATGAACCTCTGCCATTCCATCCGACCAGTTAGGGCCATTACGCCGGTTACGATTATGGCGACAATGGCCACGGTTCTCAAAAACACGTTGTTCAGAATACCGAGAACCGCTGTCCCAAAATTATCGAGAACGTTTGCGCTTGCTGGCTCTACCACCAAAAAAACACAAATCATTGCCGCAAAAAGCGCGATCGCTAGATCGTTTTTTTTCATTACGTTTTCCCTTTGATTAAAATTATTTTCTTTTGATTTTTCTTTTGGTGGCTAGGCAATTAAAAGTCATAAAGCCACACCAATCCGGCAAATCACCGCTTTTACGGTGTTTGTGTGTATTATGCCCCCCTCATTATGACATGTGATTTATGTTTTGACCTGTCTGATACACTAAAATACACCATAATCAACCAATATAAGGTTAAAATAGTAAACAAAAAGATAGATGTCAAGCTTATAGTGTATCGATTATTTCTCTTAAAATATTTTGGTTTTTGTTATTTGCGGGCACTCTTCTTTCTATTTATCTTGTAAAATTATTGCTTTTAGTGAATTTTCGTATATTCTTCTGTTTCGCGAACAATGCACTTAAATCTCAATGGCGGAAAAAAATGCCGACAAATTTTGATTATTTTCTCAGGTTTTTTCGTAAGAAAATAGAAGACGGGGAAAGGCAAATTGATATAGCAACATCAAATAAAGTAAATAAATCAACCGCATATATAAATAAACTGTATAAAGGAAATCCTAAAAGCTGCCCCATTGATACACAGCGGAGTTTCGCGGATTACTTTGAAATTTCTTACGATGAAATGATTGAGGCGGGTAGATTGATTTATGAAAAAGAAAACCCACCTGTGAAAGATAGTGGCGTTGGGAATAGTCTTTATGATGGTACTATTACTAAACCAGAGGAACTAATAAGTCTGTTGAACCAAGTGATATTTGGTGTTAAAGCCAATCACGGAATTTGCAAAACAGCTGAAGAAAAGGCAGAAAAATACGAACAACTTTTAGATGAAATAGAATTATATAAAACTATTTTTTCCAAGTTAAATGAGGGAGTAACGTTTTACAATTCAAAAAGAGACATTATTTTTTCGAGCAACAGGTGGGGGCTTCTCGATGGGATGGATCTTGCAACCCACCCGTCTTTCGATACAGTCGTTTTGGGTCTCAGGAAAAAAATAGTCAACTTTGATGAAGTTCTCGATTGTGTCTCTCTGGCTTCAAAGGAGAGGAAAGAAACGGAAGTCAATGTTGAAATACAGAACGGTGCGGTTTTTCACTTTCGAGTGGTCCCAATCTTTCGGGGAGAAGTGTTTTTAGGTTCTTTGCTAATAAATACTCCGAAATCTCCCCCTAAATCGTGAATTTCAGTTATTCAACAGGCAGCGGCACTAATTGCCACTGATCAAATGTAAATTGGTTCATTTCAGGATCATTGACGACAGCGACCTTTGTATTTCCTTCCACTCCCATAGCCCACCCAATTTCCAATATATCCGGTGCGTCTAGGTCCCTGACATAAACGTATAGGCCTGGTTCGGGATGAACATTTTTCCAATCATGCCAAATTCTTGCTGGCCTCTCTGTTGTTGCTTGCTGTTTTTCTACTATCATTCCGTGCCACATCTTTGCTTGCCCCTTGGTTATTGTTTCTTTGTGTACACTCAAATCCACTTATAGGTAAGAAAATAAAATAAAATTAGCTATTATCTATTAGTATATATTATTGTGATCGTCAATGGCAAGCTTATCCCGGCGATCCTTCACCTTTAGAACTTCGAACAGCCCTGTTCAGGAATATCTTCTTTTCCTTCTTTAGCTTTTGCCGTGTATGTGTGCGGCAAACAATAAAAAAGAAAAATAATTGAAGTAGGTCTGGGCCGACGAGCCATTATACAGAATTTATAAAATGATTGATGTCTGGCTGTTGAATGAAAACTCGAAGACAAATTATCTGCGGTCCATACCTAGCCCTCGATGGCCCCGACCAGCGCTGAACAGGGGAAGCGGTTTTTTGGTATCAAAAGATTGTCCTCGATGTCGCTGAGGGAAAGGTTTTTGATACCAAATATCGATATTCAGAAATACTACAGGAATGAAAAACGGCATCTAAAGTGAAGCGATTGTCTCACTTTAGGTGCCGTTTTTGTCATTATCAAACGCGAGCACTATCTTTTTTTATGACTTTTTTCTATCATAATTCCGATCAAATTTGTTTTTAAATTGATAGTATGGATCCGGTGGTCCAACTAGGGCAATGTTGTAATTGATGTTTTAAGCCTGAAAGATTTTCAATCTTCAAAAGCGAATCACTTGATTGCTGTTGGGTATGTTTTAGTTCTGAGTTCTTACCGTCAACCCACCTCAGCTATCAGCTCACCTCTAACCTCGCCGCCACCGGTTGGCCTGGACAATCGAGTCGGCGTGTCGGCAATAAGGGCTGTTGCAAAAGATTGTTTCCTGGCATGCAGACAGAAGGACTCCAGTTTGTTGTTGATTTCTCCTGTCAGGGCGGCTAGTAACGCGGGCAAAGAACAAGCTGGAAGCTGCTGTTGGCTCCAGCCACCGGGCAGGGCAAGGACAAAACGCATGCCGGTTCTCTGTACCCGGTTTCCCATATAGATCTTCTGTGTTAACCTCTTTTGATCAATCGCCGGGCGGGAAAAGTCGATGACAGACGCCTTCTCTCCCATTATTTTCGGAAGATTGCTCTCCACAAAATATTCTCCCTTGGGTAAAAGATTTATTACAAAATCAGCCTGTTTCACCATCTCTTTGCTTTGGTAAGTCGTGATCGGCAGGAGATTTCCTCGTCGAGTAAAGCGCACATCTACGATATCACATTGCAGTCCCTGTCCACTTAAATATTCATGCAGGGATTCTCCCAGTTCTCCACCTCCGATGATGGCAATTTTTATCTGCTTTGAAAATGTATT
This sequence comes from Desulforhopalus sp., assembly GCA_013139415.1. Classification (GTDB taxonomy): domain Bacteria; phylum Desulfobacterota; class Desulfobulbia; order Desulfobulbales; family Desulfocapsaceae; genus Desulforhopalus_A. The sequence goes on along the minus strand of WTAT01000617.1, from coordinate 1,160 downwards.
TTTCTGAAGCGCAGCCCAATTTATTGCTTCGTGGATGCTGAAAATATTACCGTTGATGCTACTAAACAGAGGCGGTTCTATAGGGATGTTATGGCGTCTGGAAAAAATCGGCCCCAGTTGCCCGGCTAACCCGATTGTCTTGGCACCTGTTAGTCGTCTTATCCAGCGCATACGCTTAACAATAGTTTCTGCCAGTTGCCGGTTTTTTTTTCGTGCCAGATCCCGTGGAAGGTCTGGAACCACAAAGTAAATACCGATAGGGCACCAGCCATCTGCAATGAGTCCACCAGGCGTCGGCCTGCCGGATAAATAGCGGCGGAGTATTGGGATATTCGGACAGAATTGGCGACATTCCACCTCGTCAGTGGGATAAACAAGAAAAACAAAACGGAAAAGCCTGAATCGGCCTGCGATACCTATTATCAGCCAGAGCGGCCAGCGCAGCACAGTTCCTATGAAGATAAAAACAAACTGACGCAAACATGTAAGCATAATGATTTACCTCATATGATTTTTTGACTTTTTACAAAGTCGGTGTTGTACTCCTCCCTTATTGTTTCGGGTAATATGCTGCACATGTTTAATAAAAAGCTGTTTATCAATAGAGTGTTTGAAACTACTACAGGGAGTTCTTTTAGGGGGGAGGGATGGGTCAAATCTGTAATGATCTGTTTTCCAGTATGATGCCGCAAAGCATAAAACGATTATTCAAGAGGGTACAGGCAGGCGGTAAAGTGGGTCGACAACTGTAATAATGGCCTGTTGGTTATTCAGTATTGTGTGTTTGCAACTCCACACTTTGCACAGCCCGCAATAGTTCACGTAGGCTATAGGGTTTTTTAATAAAGCAGCCTGCACCGAGCGCAAGCGCTCGTTTCACCTCTTTGTTTTCAGAATAACCGCTTGCTATCAGAACCTTTTGTCCGGGGTTAATTTTGATGATTTCCTCATAGGTCTGCCTGCCGTTTATACCCGGTTCCATCATCATGTCAATCAGCACCAGGTCAAACTTCTCCCTTTGCAAAACGGCGACAGCTTCCTCCCCGGAACTGACAGTTTGGGCAGTGTATCCAAAGGTTGCAAGCATTGCACTTGCTATATCGCGTAGTTGTGGTTCGTCGTCCACCACAAGAATGTGTCCAGCAGGTTGCTCCTGCCAC
>WTAT01000076.1 GCA_013139415.1 Desulforhopalus sp. | reverse complement strand
TGAAAATTCTAGTATGCATCAAGCAGGTACCAGACATGGAATCCAAGTTTAAGATCGATCCCGCCGGTACCTGGTACGATACAGCTGATCTCGCCTGGCGTATGAATGAATATGACGAATATGCGGTGGAACAGGCGGTTCAATTGAAAGAAAAGGTTGGAGATGCAGACATCACCGTACTCTGTATCGGCTCCGATCGTGTCAAGGAGACCATGAAGAAAGCCCTGGCCATGGGTTGTGATCGTGGAGTGCATGTCAGCGCTGAAGCTGTCTGGAATAACGATCCCATCACTAATGGTGGAATTATTGCCGAATACGCCAGGGAACAAGGATTCGAATACATCTTTACCGGCATGCAGTCCCAGGACCGGGGCAGCGGCCAGACCGGTGTGCTGCTCGCCGAAATGCTTGGTTTACCATGCATCACAACCATTGTTGATTTTGCGGCAGATGGTCAAGAGGTCACTGTAAAGAGGGAACTGGAAGGCGGCACCAAGGCCGTTGTAAAGGTCAGCGGCCCTGCTGTTTTCACCTGTCAGCTCGGTCTGAACACCCCTCGTTATCCCACTCTGCCAAATATCATGAAGGCCAAGAAAAAGGAACTCGTCACCGTTCCCGCCGACCAGCTGCAGAAAGTTACTGTCCGTCAGGAAACCGTTAAAATGTCTTTCCCGGAAAAAAAAGGCGGAGGTCTTGTCCTGGAAGGTGATGCAGCAGAGCTGGCCGAGCAGTTGATCAAAATTATCAAAGACAAAACTACTATTCTGGCATAGAGGAGAACATGACCATGAAGCTACTATTAGTTGCCGAATGCAGAGAGGGAAAACTCCTCGGATCGATAAATGAACTTCTCGGTTTCGCGAATGAGTTATCCGCCGAAGCCGCAGTCTTCCTCGTTGGCAGTGAAAACGAGATGCCGAATTTTTCAGGCAATCTCTACCTTGCCGATGTTGCTAGCCACCTTGAATACAACCCCGAAGGCCATAAAGCTCTCCTTCTCCAGGCAATAGAAAAAGAACAGCCGGATCTGGTGGTTTTTTCCCATTCGTCCTATGGCTGGGACCTTGCACCACGCATCGCTTTTTCCCTTGAAACAGCCCAGATTTCTGAAGTAGTCGGCATCGACAACGGCGAATTCATCGTTCCTGCCTGCAATGCTAAGCTCCGCCGTCAGATTAAGAGCCTTTCCGTGAAAACAGTGGTTACCCTGCAAAGCGGAGCCTTTACTGCAATTGAAGAAAGCGATCTTCAGCCCCAAGTGACTCCCCTTGATACCGACTCAGGGGCAAAAATTGATTTCCAGGGATATGAGGCTGCCGAACAGGGTGGCGTCGACCTCGCCAAGGCGGATGTTATCGTCAGTGCCGGAAGGGGCATAGGCAAGCCCGAAAATGTCGCCATGATATCTGCTCTTGCAGAAGCCCTCGGCGGAGAATACGGCGCCAGTCGACCGGTTGTCGATTCGGAATGGGTAGAACACAATCGCCAGGTCGGAACTACCGGACAAAGTGTTGCACCAAAACTGTACGTCGCCTGCGGCATCTCCGGCGCAATCCAGCATCTGGCCGGGATGAAGAAATCGGAATTCATCATTGCCGTAAATACCGACAAGGATGCCCCGATAGGCGAGGTGGCCGATGTACTTGTTGTTGCGGATCTTAAACAGTTTGTCCCGACATTGACGGAAAAGCTCAGGGCCTTATAACAAAACCGGCCCAGGGAGAAAAAAGTACAATGGCAATTGATGACGATTCAAGGGAAGTTGTAACACATATAAAAAACCAGGAACTCGTCAAAGAACGCAGACGGCAGATAGTTGATGCGGCGGTCAAACTGTTTATCAAAAATGGCTACCATAAAACTACAACCAGACAATTGGCCAAAGCAACAGGGTTGTCAATCGGTTCGCTCTATGAATATGTGTCTACCAAGGAAGATATTCTCTATCTGGTCTGCATTGCCATACATTCGGAAGTTGAACATGGTGTGAAGGAAGCCCTTGCCCGGCCTACCGTGGGAAAAGCTGCACTTGCCGAGGTTATTCGTGAGTATTTCCTGGTATGTAACCGCATGAGCGACCATGTGCTGCTTATGTATCAGGTCACTCATTTTCTGCCTCCGAAGTGGCAGGAAAAGGTCCTTGAGGCGGAACTGCGCATCACCAATCTTTTTATTGATGCCATGCGGGAGCTACGGGAACTTGGCAAACTTCCTCCGCTGGATGACCAGACCATTATCCTGATTGGCCATAATATCTCGATAATCGGTCATACCTGGGCTTTCAGGCGCTGGTATTTTGCCAAGGAATTTACCATAGAACAATATATTGAACAGCAGACAGATTTCATCATGAGCTTTTTAAAGGATAAGAAAGAATAAGTTCTTTCCCTTCTCTTAATTCTCAATACTGCAAGGCAACGATGTTTTTCTGCAAAATCAAATACGATACCAATCCCTAGTCATAACGTACGATTGAAGGAGTTATCATGCAAGTGGATATCGAAGTTTACAGACCTAAAAATGTTGTCAGAGTAATCACCGCCACCTCCCTTTTTGACGGTCACGATGCGTCGACCAATATCATGCGGCGGATATTACAGGATTCCGGCGTGGAAGTTATTCACCT
>WTAT01000614.1 GCA_013139415.1 Desulforhopalus sp. | reverse complement strand
TTAATGCTAAATCACTTTATATGCGATCTTTCATGGGAATGAAAGGTCTTCGAGCGTGGCCTGAGTAGACCTGACGGGGGCGTCCTATCCGTGCATTCTCCCGGTCTTCCTTCATCTCTGTCCATTGGGCTATCCAGCCTGGGAGTCGGCCAAGTGCAAACATGACGGTGAACATATTGGTCGGAATTCCCATGGCCCGATAGATAATCCCGCTATAGAAATCAACATTAGGGTAGAGGTTGCGCTGGATGAAATAATCGTCGGTTTTGGCATGCTCCTCCATTTCAAGAGCAATGTCGAGTAATGGATCGTTAATTTCCAGCTCATCCATAATTTCCGCACAGGCCTCTTTGATGATTTTTGCCCGGGGGTCAAAGGTTTTGTACACCCGGTGACCAAAACCGGTGAGACGAAACGGGTCATTCTTATCTTTTGCCTTAGCAATATATTTCTTGTAATTGTTGTCATCATTGTGGATCGCCTCCAACATTTCAATAACTGCCTGATTGGCACCCCCGTGCAAGGGGCCCCAAAGTGCGCTGATTCCTGCAGAAATTGAAGCATAAAGGTTGGCGCCAGCACTACCGACCAGTCGAACAGTCGAAGTGGAGCAGTTTTGTTCGTGATCGGCGTGCAGGATGAGCAGTTTGTTCAGGGCTGAGACGAATACCGGCTTGATCTTATAGGGCAAATTGGGGCGGTCAAACATCATATTGAGGAAATTTTCACAATAGTTCAAACGGGGGCTCGGGTAGACCAGAGGATGGCCTATGCTCTTTTTATAGGAAAAGGCGGCTATGGTCCTCGTCTTGGCAAGCAGGCGGGCAGTAGTGACCGAGTACCCACCGTACGGATCGTCTTCGTCGTCCATCTCAGGGTAATAGTTATGGAGAGAGTTGACAGTAGTCGAAAGAATCGACATGGGCGACGCATTTGGTGGAAAGTGATCGAAAAAATGGATCATATCTTCGTGGAGCAGAGCAAAACGACGCATCTCATGTTTAAAGAACTCAAGGGAATCGAATGTAGGCAGTTCACCATGCAGGATTAAATAGGCAACTTCAGTAAAGCTACAGCTTTTAGCCAGATCTTCAATAGCATAACCGCGATAATCGAGAATCCCTTTTGCACCATCAAGGTAGGTGATGGATGAAGTGCATGCACCGGTATTCATATAGCCGCTGTCCAGGGTGGTATATCCGGTTTGTTTCAGCAGACTGCGAATATCTATGGCTTTATCCCCTCTTGTCCCCTCGATAATCGGTAGTTTGTAAGATTTTCCTTCAAGAGACAGTGTGGCAAATTCTTGTGACATAGTAATTCCTCATGGTTGGCGAAACGGTGACCCCGGATCGGAACACACACTTCTGATTTAATGATTTCCCGGCAGCTTAAAGGAAGTTGAAATTACCCTGCTCATACGACATAGTTTTGAACTACAGCTTGCAGGACTGGCTGGAATGTGCGGGAAAGGACTATCTACCGTAAAATAACAGGCCCGATTAGAGTCAAAGGGGCCCAACTTGGTACTGGAATGATCTTCGGAGGCATACTATAATATAATTTTGACATTTCGGCAAATGTTCTTAAAATTGCGGTCTTCAGCCGAAGCAATATTATACCGTTACATCAACCTAGTCGCGGCAATAACCAATAGTTATCATATATAATATGGTAAGACTTTATCATTGAAGGGGTATCATGGCACTCGAGAATAAAACGCATCAATTAATAGAGGAGGTAAAACTCTTCATACAATATTCAGTGCCGGAAAATGAACTACAGTCGGCAGTTGCTCTGGTTGACAGGTATAGGAATGATGCATTTATAATGAGGTTGTTTCGGGAATACTATTCTTCCTTGCCTGAGGCGCGTGAAGAAGCCGTTGTCCGAATCGCTAGACTCATCGATAGGCAGGGAGTTCATCTCTTTGTCGTTTCTACTACCGCTTTTTCATATCTGTATGCAGTATCTGCAGATAAGACTCTCTTGCTGGGAGAATATCGGAAAGAGGTTAACGCGGGGGTTTTGTCCTTTTTTGGTTTTGGGAGCCATGAAGAGTTCTTGAAAGTATGTCCGTCGATTGAGGACCTTGAAGAGTATGTAGAGTCCGAAAAGGAACTGTGTGCAGTATGCGGTGTACCGGAAGGGGAATACCATCTCTTGGGTTGTACGGTTGAGATCTGTCCCTGGTGTGAAGGGCAGCTGAGCAATTGTAATTGTCGCTTTGATCAGCTTAAGGTGGACGATATTGAGGACGAGGAGCAGTTGGAAAAATTTATCGACTTGCTTACAGCTAAGGGGAGGATTCCTTACCAGAAAACCCAGGCTCCGGCATATCCGGGAACGAGTAGTGGCCTGGATGACAGCGAGTCCACCTGAAGATTTACTATTTTGTATCTTGGCCAATAAACATTGCCGGGATGAATGCAGTCTTGGGCAACAAAACTGCACAACATCCCGGTAAATGAGATACCTATTTATTTTCCGTCAACTGATTTGAGAAAACGATATAAATCTGAGTCAGAGGACAGCACCAGAGAGGTGTTTTTGCCGATAATTACCGGGTAACTTTCCAGCGTTTTCTGAAAGCCGTAAAAATCGGGATCCTGAGAGTAGGCTTCGCCGTAAATCTTAGTAGCTTCGGCATCGGCCTTACCTTTAATTGTTACGGCTTCCCGATTGGCGGTGGAAATCACTTCTTTGAGTTTACGTTCCACTGTACCAAGGATTTCAGCCTTCTGGCCTTCACCTGTCGATCGTTTTTCCGCAGCAATACGTTTTCTCTCAGAAATCATCCTGTCGTACACCTTGAGGCGAACCGACTCAATGTAGTTAACCCTTTTGATTATAACATCAATCAGTTCGATCCCGTACTGCGGAGTAACTTTTGAGGCTATCTCAAGAATTTGATTGGAGATTACGTCTCGACCATTTTTGGGTCTGGTGCCGATGGTGGCGATTGCCGTAGTTTCTGACATGGTATCGATGGACCAGTCCGAGCTTCGGATAATCTCTATCAGGTCATTTTTGTTGACCATATCGCGAACCGTACCGTCAATAATGTCACTTAAAAGAGATTGCGCTCTGGCTTCATTGTTGACCGCCTGGAGGAATTGCAGGGCGTTTGATATTCGCCAGCGGGCAGTAACATCCAGGTAAACGTAGGTCTTGTCGTTGGTTGGAATCTGGTTTGGGTCACCGTCCCAGATCAGGATCTTTTTTTCAAAAACTTCGGTCTTTTGTACAAAAGGCATTTTGAAATGCAATCCTGCTTCGGTGACCGGGTCACCAACAGGGGCGCCGAATTGGGTTATGACGACCTGGTTTCCTTCCTCAAGAATGAAGAAGCCGTCATACACCACAACAATCGCCAGAAGGACGAGACCGACAAGAAAAAATTGGGCTATCTGTTTCATATCTATTTCCTTTGAGTAGTATCAGTCTATTTGGGCTGTGTTATCGGCAGGGCGCTTGCCGCTGATGTGATGTTCAGGAGCGGAATGGGTGCCTGCTGGTCTTTATCAATGACATAGACGGATACTACGGTAGGCAGTATCTCTTTCATGGTTTCCAGGTACATCCGTTTACGAGTCACTTCAGGGGCGTTCCTGTATTCTTTGAGAATGTCATTAAAACGCTGAGTTTCACCTTTGGCATCATTGATCCTTTGGGCTTTATAGCCGTAGGCTTCTTCAATAATTTTTTTAGCATCACCATGCGCCTTGGGAATAACTCGGTTGTAGGTTTCCTGGGCCTCATTGACCAGTCGTTTCATGTCCTGGTCAGCCTCGTTTACCTCATTAAATGCAGGTTTGACCTGATCCGGTGGGTTAATATCCTGGAACTGCACGGTACCGATATTAACGCCGCTCCTTCCCTTGGGAAAGAGTCTGTTCAATTGTTCCTGTAATTCCTTTTTTACAGCTGCGGCAAGAAGGTCACGGTTACTCAACACATAGTCAAAATCCATATTACCGACTATCCGCCTAGTAACACTCTCGGAATTATCACGAATTGCCTGGCGTACATTTGCGACCTTAAAGAGGAAGGCGTACGGATCGGCGACTCGGTACTGCACAATCCAGGCGACGTTGATAACATTTTTATCGGCAGTAAGCATAAGCGATTCATTGTCGTAGCCACGCCTGTCGAAAGACGACGAAAGTTGCCGCCCGGGGGATCGACTTCGAAAGCCAAACTCTTCTTTTCGGATATTTTCCACATCAACCTTATAAAGGTGGTCGATGTAGGGAATTTTGAAATGCAATCCGGGAGGTGTCGTACGAGAATATTCACCAAGTCGAAGAACAACGCCCACCTCGCTGGGAGTGATCTTGAAGAAGGAGGAATAGACCCCCTGTAAAACAATGATGATGAGTACAATTGCCAACAGTTTCCCAATGTTGGCAAAAGGTGACGATGGGGAAGAGGAAGGTTCCTGGCCATTCCCTGGAGGGGGTGGCTTTTTTTTGTCTGAAAAAAAATTCTGTAATTTGTTAATCAGCTGTGCCACAATCTCTTCCGGGGTCTGAGGCTTGTTCTTCCTTCCCCATGGAGGCTGTTGATCCTGATTGGACATAGAAAATCTCCTGGTGGTAATGGTCTGATATCATATCCTCCCCACTAAAGTCCAATAATACTAGGAGCCTAATGTAAGAGGATCGCTCAAAATACTACGCTAAATCTATAAGGGTAATAATTCATGGTTGTGATTGCAATCTGAATCGTGAAATTATTATGAATTTGCAACGATTTTTGCCCATCTTAAAAATACAGAGCTAAAAGCCAGCAAGCATAAAAAATTATAAAAGTAAAAGCGCCCAGAAGGGTTTGAGCAAGAAAGGAGGGACGTAAAGTAGCAAAAATCCGCAAACGTACAAAGTTGCCGAAGACGAGACCGCACAAAAGGCCAAAAAGGTGGGCCCCGAGATCTGTCCTTTCTCCGCTTGAGCCAAGAAAGGCGAGGAGGGCTAAACCTGACATCACCGGCATGAAAAAATGGAGGCTAAGTCGTTTGGTGTGCATGGCAAAGCTGATGGTGCAAAGCATACCGATTACACTGAAGATGGCGGTGGAAAAACCTACAAACAGATGGCCTGGACCATGGACAGTTACATTGATGAGGTTAGCGACAGTTGCGGTGACCAGCATAGCGCAGAGGCCGATACCATTTCCGGTGAGATGAAAAAAGTAGTGTAAGAGAATGCCTCCGAGAAAACAGTTGCCCATGAGATGAACGATGTCGGCGTGCAGGGTAAGCGGCGTTACCAGTCGGTACAGTTCAAGATTGTTTAGAATAGCGGTGGAATCTCCGGCTCCTTTTAGAAACCAGAATGACTTAAGGTGCCAGTCGCCGGAAAGACCGTATATGAAAATCAGGGAACCTATGACCACCGAACTCATTGCACGGAAGGTCGGGGCAAAGGTATCTGGTTTAAGTGAGGGAGGCCAGTTTCGGTTTTCGCTCTCATAGGCCGCGAGTTCGTAAAGAGCTCTTTCCTGCTGTTTGGCGGCTACATAAATCTCAATATGATCGGCGGAGATATATTGAATACGATGGGTGATATCAGCAGCGGAAAGGACCAGGGAGTAGGTGTTGAGCTGGCTGGGATCAGAAATCTGTAAAATTAAACTTTCGGAGGATTGTTCCGGTGTGGGATTCATCGCTTCAGGGGGGGCGAAAATCGTAATCTTACTTAGCGTGGGGTTGGAAAAATGCCACAGCCCGGGCAGATGGCCGAGCTGTGGCAGGAAAAAATCAGACAAGTTTATCCATGGTGATAATAGATCCGAATTGTTCTTTGAGCTGGAAAAGCTCGTTTTTCTGATTCTCGTAAATCTTGAAAAGCTTTTGTGGAATTTCTGCTTCTTTACTGTATGCATCACGTTGGAGATCCAGGCGATCAACAATCTTGTCTATATAAAGGGCAAACTGCATATCATACAACGACTTCGGGTACTCCTTGTCAATGGTCTGAAACAATGTCGCCAGATCTTGGTATTTGGGCAGGTAGCCGATCGGCGTGGTGATTGCCTCTACATCGCCATTGGCAAACAGCTCTAACCAGCCAAGCCAGACTTTAACATCCTTTTTTTCGCCAAGCAGATTACTGCCGGTTCCACCCCGATGTTCATGGGTGAGAAAATAGTTTAACCCAGCCATGATCGGGCGGGTGGCTTCGGAAAATTTTGTGGAGTTGAAGAAGGTGAATTGAGCAGCCATATAATCAGCCAGCGCACCTGGAATAAAGGGTGCGTTTGCCCAGGGTTGTCTGTTTACACCGGTTGCGCCCACTTCCGTGGCAGTGGCCTTGGAAACAATTGATGCCCCAATTGCCACGCCTTCATCGGAGTTTTTGGCAACCCATACCGGTGGCATGGTATCAGCATCCCTGCCAGAGTAGGTGATTACTTTAACGGGAACGCCGTTCGGGTCTTCGGATAGTTCTGTTGCGTGGTTAGCAATTTCCGAGGCAACAAGGGTGCAGCGGGAATTTTTGTGGGACATTGCTACCGGGCTTCCGTCCGGTCCGGTTTTTCCTTTAAACCATTCTCCAAAGGAATTTATGCCTTTATCAGGGGTTTCCTCGTCATGGCCAACCCAGTGCGGCACCCCGTCGGCAACGAGAACATTCGACCAGATAACCTCGGTTCCATCGCCGCGCAGACAGTCCATTAACAGGGGATCGCCTTCACGGTTAACATCCTCGACGATGCCGAAAATACCTTTTTCCGGATTAATGGCACGGAGCACTCCGCCTTTGTCAATCCAGAACTGCGCCAGGTCATCGCCAACAAAGTCGCTACCCACCATAGCGGTGGTGGTTTTCCCGCATCCGGATGGGGCTGCTCCGGCGAAAAAGGTCTTTCTGCCGCCGGGCCCGGTCATGCCGGTGATAAACATATGTTCGGCAAGCTGTTCCTCAACCTTGTAATAGGTAGCATAATCAACGCTGAATCGATGATTGCCTTTTTTCAGCAGGAGCGTATTCCCGGCATAGGTGCAGAAGGTGGAAAAGGTCGTCATCCAGCTTCTGTCCATGAAGATACGTGCATTAGGTACATCTTCAGAGGTGTTGTTGCCTTCGGAGTGAACATTGGTGAAAAAGAAACCGGTGCGTTGTGTTTCTGCATCAAAATCACTGAAACAGTTTCGGTATAATAATTCAGCGGAATGCAGAACATAGCCGGAAGAAGATATTTCAATTGCCGGATTAGCTGCCTCGGCGCCTACCGGTCCGCGGCTGTAAAATCCAACAATCATGGTCTTACCCGTCATAATCCCCGGTATGAACTTTTTGACGTAATCGATTGCCTCGCTACGCAATACCGATTTTGCCAGGGAGCTCATCTGTTCCCCCTCGTTTATAATATAAAAGGTCTGCTTAACCAATCGAGCCTGATCCTCGGGAAGATCAAAGTGAATTGTGTGTTCAGCTTTCGCCAGTTTTTTTTCTTCACCTTTATTGAGTGAATATTCCCGGATCCATTGAACGTCAGCTGCCGAACCAGTATTGACAAAGACGCTGTCAGGGCGGCACATGGTTATTGCATTGGCAATTTTAATCAGCGCCTCTTCATTTTGTATCTGCGCCAGTTTCTTGCTGTTGACCTCATCAAGATTGTCAGCAAATACCTTTCGGGCTTCGGCAATGGTTGTAATGCCACCAACAATCGCAAGAATCTCATCGCCTTTTTTCAGTTCCAGCATTCCTTACTCCTTAAATTATAAAAACCTGGTTTGCACCATTAATAGAATAATAATCGACTTATGAATAAGTCTAACGGAGCTTATAATAGAAGCATATCCGATAGCCGTCAAGTTCAGATATTGAGGTTTGTTGAAAAAAGGTGGGAAAATGTAATGATTTAGTGCCTTACCCCAAAAAGTCTGTCATAAAAAACAAGAAATTTGGAGAGTGGAATGAAATTAGAAACTTAAAATTATCACCAAGGCACTTATACCGGCTTACTTTACCGTTTACCGGTGTTAAGTATTAAATTTTTGATTGGTCGCAGGGTATAAAGTGCAAGAATCCTGAGGAGTGTTTGCAACGTGTTGATTTGTCTATAATAAATTGTGATCATTGTGATGTTCGTCCTTGACGGCGCCTAACTCTTTATTTCAGGTGATATTATCCCTTTTATCGTCACTTTTTAATAAAGATTACACGCTGAAATTGGTTATTCCGTAACCGTATTCCTCTCTTTTTTGAAAAATAAACCAAAATACGAAAAAATAATTATATTGCCTATTCGTATCTCTGCTCGTGTGTTCTGGAGTTTTTTGTTTGTGACGTAATGGTAATTGATCTGTTTTGACTCCCTGCTATTGGATTGTCTGTATGGTGAAGTTTAGAGATTTAACAAAGATACTCTCTCTCCGATCGAAACAGTTATCGACGGCGGAAAAACAATTGTTGACCCAAAGGGCGGCCCGGGAATTAGCTGAAAGATCTGTTCTCGGCGTAGTCGTTGTTCCTCTCTGTTTTGCTATGGCAGTTTTTACCTCCGGGTATATGTTCCACTCCCCTTACACCTGTATATTTCTGTCTCTTGCCATGCTTGGGAGCGCTTTAGCACGTCGTCTAGCAATATCGAGCATAAAGAAATGTGGTGTCGAATCGCTGGCTACCTGGTTAAAGGTGTATTTTGGGGGCTGCCTTGGGATGGCCGGGGTCTGGGGTCTAACCACGGCCATTTTCATTTACACTTATTCGGAAGGCTTCCCTGTCTTGCTCATTCTTATTTTATCGGCGGGTGTTGGCGCGGCATCAATGGTTAATTTTTGTATTTGGCGGGCTCTAGCTGTTACCTTCCTCCTTGTGTCCTTCGTCCCAAGTATCCTTGCTGGTGTGCTGATTCAACAAGCTGAACTTTTACCGGCCATCTTCGGAATAGTTTTTTTTGTCATTTATCTGCTGGCACAGATAAAACGCTGGAATTTTCATTTTTGGGATTCACTGCTCACGGCCTTTCTTTTTGAGAAGCAGGCCGAAAAACTGTCTGAGGCCAATAGTAGCTTGGCAGAAATTATCGAAAAAGAGCAAGAATCGCGCCGGGAAGTGGAAAGCGGAAGGCTAAAGATACGCGAACTTTTCAATCTCACCAATGATGCTATTGTCATTTGTGCTCTGGATGGGTCCGTCTTGGATGTTAACCAGACAATGTTGGAAATGTTTTCCGGAGTCAGGGAGGAGGTGATGAACACCTGGCCTCTGCAATTGCTCACCATGCCAGCCGGCAGCAACCTGACTGTACAGGACCACTGGGAAAAAGTGGTCAATGAAATGGAAGATACTTTTGAGTGTAAGGTGAGGCGGGCAGGACAGCGCGGTCCCCTTCTTGTTCATGTTAATCTGCGACGGGTAACATGGCAGGAAGAACAAATCATTTTTGTTACCCTGCGTGATATCACGGCCAGAAAACAGATGGAAGATACACTCAAAATCACCAAAAAATTTCTATCCGAAAGTGAAGGATATCTTCAGGCGATACTGCGCAATGTAGAGTTACCCATTTATTGCAAAGATCTTTATGGATGTTACCTGACGGTCAATAAACCTTTTGAGCAGCTCTGCTGCCGAACCCTTGAGGAATTGCGGGGCCAAAATGACCTCCAGGTTTTTCATGGAAACGTGGGCCGTTTTTTCAGTTATAGAGACTCTGAATTAGTTGAAAATGGTGAATCTTTGGAGCTTGAAGGTACTTTCACCCTTGGTGGGCAGGAAAAAAAACTGCTTGTTCATAAATTTCCCTTAAAGGATAGCAGTGGTAACATTTACGCGACTGCGGGCATCTGTACCGATGTTACAATAATGCAGAAGACTCTCCGTACGGCGCAGCTTGCCAATGAGGCTAAATCGGAATTCCTTGCCAGTATGTCCCACGAGTTGCGAACTCCCATGCACACTATTCTAAGTGTTGCCAGGCTGGGCCTGAAACGGGCTCACCGTTCATCGCAAGAAAAACTGGAATCGTATTTCGAAATGATTGTTACCAGTGGGGATCAATTGCTGGAATTACTCAGTGACCTTCTCGATCTCAGTACTCTGGAATCCGCCGGGGCTTGTTATAATTTAGGGGAATACGATTTGGCAAAGGACCTGGAAAAGGTGGTTGCCGAATTTAGTGTGCTGATGGATGAAAGGGGAATATCGCTGAGTTGTAAGTTCCTGGTTTGTCCTGCTGCGGCACGATATGACAGGACCAAAATTTATCAGGTTTTGCGTAATTTGCTTGCCAATGCCATGAAATTCACAGCTCCGCAAAAAGAGGTGACAGTTGTTCTTAAAAAAGATTACCTGGAGATAAACGGCGATCAACAGGCTGCCTGGAAGGTTATGGTTATCGACCAGGGGATCGGTGTCGAGAAAGATGAGTTAGAATCAGTCTTCGGGAAATTTGTTAAAGGAAGCAAGAGGCGCTCGGGGGCAGGCGGAGTAGGGCTTGGCCTGTCTATATGCAAACGAATAGTTGAAGATCATCACGGTATAATTTGGGCGGAGCAGAACGAAGCGGAAGGGACGACTTTCTGTTTTTTACTGCCTGCATTGGACTAGGAGACTGTCCGAGAATAGACATTTCTTCTCAAATCGAGGCATTTCGAAAAAATAAGCACAGTCATGTGTTTGATATCGGAGTCTTCCTCCGGTCGCTTACCTGCGAGCATTATTTTTTGGGAATTCCGAAGAGTTTGGGCAGGTAAGCGTAGACTCCGAAAGGGCATTCTCGGACAGCCTCCTTATAGGTTTTACTGCACCCTGCAGCAGGATTGTTAGCTTGTCAGGAGTTAAACAAAGTGCTTTTCCAGTACTGGAGTTAAGTTGCACTGTAAATATAAATTATAAGTTATTTAAAATAAATTTTTTATTTGCAGTATGCATCAATATATTTTAAGTAGACAGTAAGAAAAATATCGAGAAGCAGGGTGTTCCATTGGAATACCGTTTCTACGGTAAAGCATCACACATGTTTTTTTAGGTTTCAGGATTTGGTATCTGTTTGTTAATACAACATAAATGACATCGTTGGAACGTTGTGAAATGGTTGATTCCTGTTTCAGGAGTTATTAATCAAACCCCGCGAGGTGTACATGTCACTGAAAAAAAATAAACTCCAAGTGCTCGCTATTCTTTCTGCAAATCTCAAAAAAACACAACCTCAGCTGGTTCCTTCCTCTGTTATAGCTGAAGAGATGAATATGAGGCTCCGGGAACTCCAACATGTGCTTAAAAGCATGGAAGGGGGTGGCGAGATTGAGACTGATCTCGATTTGCAATACAATCTCATCACCCGGAAGGGTCTTCATTTTTTGGGTGAGCATGGATTGGATGCTAGCCTGACCTAAGTGTAACTCAAGTGTTTGTTGAGTTAAAAACGACGCTCAAAAAATCATTTTGGGCTCATTTATTACAGTATCTCAAATAATTGCCTGTTGCCTGTCGTATGGAAAAATCTAACTTACATACCTATGATCACTATATCAGGGCGTTGATGGATATCAGCGAAGCGATTACTTCTGATCTCTTCCTGGAAGATCTGTTTAAACTGATCGTCATGGTGACTGCAAAGGTGACAGGGGTGGAAATATGTTCCCTGTGGCTAGTCGATGAAAACGAAAATCCTCCACTTATTAAATTGAAAGCTACACAATCATTCGCTTTGGATTACGTTCATAACCGGGCGCTTAGGCTGCATGAGGGCGTTGTCGGATACGTGCTTTCGACCCAGCGTCCGTATGTGATAGATGATGTTTTGAAAAACCACAGATTTAAAGAAAAGGAGATGGCAGGCAAGCTGGGGCTGGTTTCTATGGTGAGTGTTCCGTTGCAGGGAAAAGAGGACAAGGTTATTGGAGTATTAAACTGTTTCACTGGGAAGCCGCATGTGTTTTCAGAAACGGATATCAATATGTTGACCGCGGTCGCCAATCAGGCTGCTGTAGCTATTCACAACACGGATCTTATCATTAAAACACGTGTCATTGAGCGTGAACTGCAAACTAGAAAGCAGATTGAGCGTGCAAAAGAGATTCTGATGCAAAGACGTGATTTGAATGGTGAAGAGGCCTATCGATGGATTCAGAAAAGGAGTATGGATACACGTAGATCCATGCTGGAAATTGCAGAAGCTCTTATTCTGTCGGATGAGCTCTAGGAGCTTGTCCGAGAATAGGCATTTTGTTCAAAATCGAGAAATTTTTAAAAAATAAGCACAGCCATATGTGTGATATTGCGAGCATTATTTTTTGAGAATTCCGAAGAGTTTGGACAAAAGGGCATTCTCGGACAGCCTCCTAGTTCGTGGGTTGTAACTTTGTCGTGTTGGACCATCTCCCCGTTCTGTCAACTGTGTTAATTTTTTTTGTTGACAAATTAAATTAAGTAAGGCTAAATAAATCCTCAACAAACAATCGAAAGCTACACAATGGCGTGTGGCTTATTCGTCCGCTAGACAAAGGTGTCTGTTTCTCCTCATGGGGACAGATGCTTTTTTTT
>WTAT01000149.1 GCA_013139415.1 Desulforhopalus sp. | reverse complement strand
AATGGCTCTCCTGGTTTCTTAAAATTGACAACCAGGAGACGGGTGAATAGCTGCACCCAAAAAACAGAAATTTATGACTTTTTCAGCTCAATGTAACCAATGGCAAGAAAATTTTACGTTCACTTTCCACAAAGGCTTGCCAAAATTACCCATTGGAGGCAATTTCTCAATAAATTGTCCTACTCCGGGAACCGCTGGAATGTTCCCTATCTGCAAATGAACATTTCCGGCATCTCCAGTTTTTTGTTTGGTTTCCTCATATCCTTGTTCAGATCCCTCCACCCCATAGATTTCTTTCATATGGTGCCTGATATGATCTATGTATGCCCCTGTACCAAATCCACCTTCCAGAACTGTTTGTTCTTCAACAGGTATCGGGGTTTGTTCGAGTATGTTTAAAATTTCCCGCAAGCCGTTGGGTTGGCGATTCTGGTCATACAATATAAATGAATCATTATAGTTACAATAAGAAGAGGCATTTCTTTTATTTGGTTTATTCATACGTATCCTTTTTATGATTGAGGCGGTGATACCATAGCTGTCACGCGATGCCACCCGATATTGAACATTCTATAATCATTACATTTTTATTGCACGTTTTCAATGTTCAGAATATTCCTACCCTACACCATTCGGAGTAAGTTGCATGGAAAAAGATTGGAGTCAACCAGAATTAAGCAAACACGAGCCGCGGAACCAATTCCTGCAATATCACGTAGTAGGCAAGATGAATAGGCAAGATGAAAGCCGCGTCAGATCTGCTTCTAGGCCTTTCCGTAGCAAATGGACAAAAAACGTCGATCTTAAATTGCTATGTTCTTTGAGTTAACGCTCTCAATTCTTCATCATGGTTGATATAGTACTTATAAGAATTATAAGTCACCGTTTTTTCAAGCTGGTTGTTTATAATTTCCATTATTGCACTGACTGTAAGATTCAATTCGAGATATTCTTTTATCTGATTCCGGTAAGGCGTTAGTACGCTACCTTTTATATTCTTGCTACCTTTGCGTACAATACGCTATGACATATTTTTGCATGGATGTGGCCGGTACCCGAGGATGATCTTTTTCGGCACCGGATTCTGACATGCAATGAAGGAAGGATTTTACGATTAAGTGAACTTTGTAGCAACGAAGCAGATAAGCGTAGACTTCGGATGAAGAGTTTTTACGACACCATCATGAATTATTTACCCATAGTTCTAGTTCTTTTTCTTGAAGCACAATCCAATGCATCAAACCGATATTATGGTTGAGGAACGAATAAGACTCGTCATCATCAGGCCTTGGGGTGTTATAAAAGTCGACTAAAGCCCAATTGAGCACATAGAGATTGGCAATAGATAGCATGGGAACCATGTAGCTCCGCTCCTGCTTCGTCAATGGGTAGATATGGGTGAATAGACGGCAGGCTTTATTATAAGTATTCAAGAACAGTGTAAATTTATCCTGCCGAAGTCCCGAGGTCTGGTCGTCCCAGATGCTGGTAAAATAAATGAGGCCTAAGGCGACGTCAAACAGCCGGTAATCTGTTTTAGACCAATCAAAATCGAAAATGCCCACGCCTTTTTCATCACGATATTTCAGGTTTCCTGGATGATAATCACCATGAATCGGTAATTCCTTCATCCCCTTAAACATAATATCAAAGGAAGCTCCATAATCTATGGTTTTACAGATCGTTGTAAATTCATCTTTAAATAACCTGTCACACCGACGATCATCAGCTCGTTCCAGGAACACGGAATAGGTACTCTTGAAAGTGGGAATAAAGTCCATGATCCGGGGTTGGACGCGATCCGCTCCAGGCGGCTTTTTGAATCCATGGCCGCAGTGGTGAAGATGGGCGAGGATTTCAGCGGCGTTGGTGAACTCATTATCTGTCAGAGTAGTGCAGGTCCAGGAGTATTTATCTTCCCCTTCAAGAAACTCGAATAATGCCCAAAGCGCTCTTCTTCCCCGGTGATTTTCAGGTGGTGGGGTGTGTACCACCGTTGTGCCTTTTCGGCACGGTACAATAGCTGCCGCAAGGGTGAACCCGTTTGATTTTAAATGGTTCAGCAGTTCATGTTCAAACAGGATTTCGTTTTCAACGACATTGGGATTATATAAACGTAGAAAATACCGACGGTTTTGATCATCGGCCGACATCCATACCGCATAGCTTTTATTGCAATATCCACCTAGGATCTCCTCGACACGGGTCAGCTCGCCAAGATCGTAATTTTCTCTTATTAAACGTTGAATTGTTTCCCTGAGACGCTCATCACTTAGTTGAGACTGGAGTTCCATCTGTTTGTTCTCCAACGGGGCGGTAAGAGGGGGCGGAATAGACCTTGTGAGAAAAACGTTGCTGAGGATTTCTTAAAATCGATTCTACTGATATTCATACAGCTGTGCCAAATAGGGTAGTGCTTTACTGGTCCACTTCGGTTCCATCAGCGCTACCGGCAACGGATTGTCAGTGCTGAGGCTATTGGCCCACTATGAAAAGTTTAAGACCATTTCCTGACGATTTAAGGAGTCAATATGACTGACCAGCGCGTCGGGTACATGCGGGTTAAGTATCTTCGATCAAAACCAGGAACGGAGATAAGTAACTGCTTTCTTCGAAGTAGCTAAAAAATAGCCCTTTCCAACCAGAGCCAACCAATCCAGTGCTTCAAAACTACTCCTTCAAGATAACTTTTGCAAATTTCTTGTGCCGATACAAATAACCGACATTGGTCCAAGCCAACCAAGACCTTTTCCGGCAATAATCTGTGCGTATCTTTTACTGCGTGCCTGTTTAGATAAGGACGGTCAGA
>WTAT01000195.1 GCA_013139415.1 Desulforhopalus sp. | reverse complement strand
CGATGGCTGGCCTGGATATGAAGAAACGGTGGCAGAGTTTTAAAAATTCTATGAACCGCAAAGGGGTATATGCGTCCAAATTGAGGTGAAATAGGGCTGGGATGACATATTATTTCCCTGACTTGTTGGGGCAGCTTGTAACAAGGGAAGTTTCTCTGGAAAAACTGGAAAAAAGAAGATAGGCTGCAGGGAACTGCTGAAAGAGGGGAGGATTTTATGGAAATATTAGGATGGCCTTACAAAGCGATTACTTATCACCGATACTTACATGCAGAAAAAATGGCACTGTGCTCTGGCCATCATGATTCTTTTGGTCATAACAGCTGGAATCTGGAGCAATATTCCCGCATCTAAAACAGCTAGGCAGGTAAAGGGAAAGGAAATCATAATGCAAGGCTCAGTCCAGAAGGGAGACATACACCCAAGCCGCCATGACATGCTGACTCTCTTCTTGTGCGGTGATGTGATGCCCGGCAGGGGGATCGATCAGGTGTTGCCGTATCCCAGTGATCCTGTGCTGTATGAATCATATGTCCGGGATGCCAGGGATTATGTGAAGCTAGCCGAAGCGGCAAACGGTCCAATCCAGAAACCGGTCGATTATGCGTATATCTGGGGTGATGGTCTGGCCGTCCTTTCCGATATCAAACCTGATCTACGTATCATTAATCTGGAAACCAGTGTGACAACCAGTAATGATTTTTGGCCAAGCAAAGGGATCAACTATCGGATGCATCCCAAAAATATTCCCTGCCTGTCAGTCGCTCAAATTAAGTGCTGTATACTGGCCAACAATCATGTGCTTGACTGGGGGCACTCCGGGCTGGTTGAGACACTGGATGTCTTAGCAGAGGCTGGCATAAAAGGTGTGGGTGCCGGCAAGGATCAACGGGAGGCCAAGGCAGCAAGAAGCTTTTCTGTAATCGGCAAGGGCCGCATCCTTGTTTTTGCCTACGGTTCCGGCACGAGTGGTATTCCGGATAGTTGGGCTGCCACCGAAGAGTCACCGGGCGTCAACTTGTTAGCTGATCTCTCCGACCAGACGGTCTTACAGATAAAAAAAGAGGTGGCTGCTCTCAAACAGCCAGGTGACGTTGTGCTGTTTTCTCTCCATTGGGGCGGGAATTGGGGGTATAGCATTTCTCCTGACGAGAGACGATTTGCCCATAAACTTATTGATGAAGCTGGGGTAGATTTTTTTTACGGCCATTCATCACATCATTTCAAAGGAATTGAAGTCTATCAGGAGAAACTTATTCTTTACGGCTGTGGCGACTTTATCAATGATTATGAAGGAATAAAGGGATATGAACGGTATCGTGATGATCTCACCCTGATGTATTTTCCTGTCTTTGATCCAACTTCCGGCCACCTTGTGCAGATGGTCATGATACCCATGCAAATGAAACGTTTTCAGGCAGTCTCACCCCCACTGCATGACCGCCAATGGATCATGGATGTGTTGAACAGGGAGGGGCAACAACTCGGTACCCATGTGATCCTGGAAAATGATGGCAGTCTTACTCTTCAATGGAGATAAAAGGTGCAACGCAATTCGTCATTATACATTTCGCTAGGCTAGAGTAATGCATATAGTACAAGCACCAAAAACATGTTCAGTGTCGCACGATCAGAATGTGACAAAGGGGTATAAAGACTGATGCAGAAAAATGAGCAATGCGCGGCAATGCTCAAGCGGAGAGGGGCGCGGAAATTATGGTTTGGCTTGCCGGGAAAAAGATATTTCACCACGTCTTTGATGTAGGTTTTGAGCGAGTGGATATTCCTATTCAGGTGAGCTTTGAGTTTGAAGTTCAAGACAATTTTTTCGTTCATAACACTCTTTCGAAACAAATACTTTACAACAAAGAGGCCCTTGAAAGAAGATACCCCAAACTCAAAAGGCATTTAATGGAGGAGGCTATCGAAAAAACAGTTCAGCAAGGAATCCAATCATACCTTAGGGAGCTTGGGTGCCTAGCTGATAATTGAAGCGAGGAAACTCAAAAAATAGCGATGTGACTTTCGCTGTGTAAAAACAACACGGCTACACGGCGATTGAAGATGAGTTTATAGTGTAACTGTTACACGGCGAATGTGCCTTTGGCAAGGAACTCCGTAATGAATAAATTATCTCTTGATAAAAAAGATGCCTTGCTTGTGGTTGACATCCAGAACGACTTGCTTGAGGGTGGCGCCCTGGGGATCAAAAATTCAGGGGCAATTGTCTCGTTCATAAACAGCTACATTGCAATTTTTTCCCAGAGGTCTCTTGTTATTTTTGCTTCTCAAGATTTTCATCCTGCCGATCACTCCTCCTTTCAGCACATGGGCGGCCCTTGGCCTGTTCACTGTGTTGCAGGGAGCTTTGGCGCAGAATTTTCTGCTGACCTCAAACTGCCAGCCGATGCCATCATCATCTCAAAGGCTGTACAGCAAGACAAAGAAGCCTATTCAGCCTTTAGTGGCACTCATCTGAACAAACAGTTAAAAAAAAGCGGTATCCGACGACTCTTTATCGGTGGTCTCGCCACTGACTACTGTGTCTTGCACACAGTGAAAGATGCCATCGCCCTTGGGTTTGCGGTGATAGTTTTAGAAGATGCTATTTGTGCGGTAAATCTGATGGCAGAGGACGGCAACAAGGCAAAAGCGGAAATGAAGGGCCTTGGTGCCATGGAAATAACACTCAAACAACTTATCCCATGATCTCATGACACATTCTCCCCTCCTCACAGACCTATACCAGCTAACCATGATGCAAGGTTACTTGGACTATTCCATGACTGAGATCGGAGTTTTTGAGTTCTTTGTCCGCAAAATACCCAAGGAGCGAAACTTCCTCATGGCAGCTGGCCTGGAACAGGTTGTGGATTTTTTGGAAAATCTCAAATTCCAAGATGAAGATCTGGATTTTCTGGCCAAAGAGGGTCGGTTTCACCGCGACTTTTTAGATTATTTAGCCTCACTCCATTTTACCGGGGATGTCCATGCCATGCCGGAAGGCACTATTTTTTTTCCAGATGAACCAATACTGCGGATTGCAGCGCCAATACCAGAAGCGCAGCTAGTGGAAACTCGAATAATTAATATTTTGCAGTTTCAATCGATAATAGCTTCCAAGGCTGCCCGGTTGACGCTTACCACCACACCCAATAAATTATTGGTTGATTTTGATCTTCGAAGGGCTCACGGCTCTGAAGCTGGTCTCTTTGCTGCAAGGGCAAGTTATCTTGCCGGTTTCTCCGGGTCATCAACTGTCCTGGCTGGCAAACTCTATGGATTGCCAATTTTTGGCACCATGGCCCACTCCTTTATACAAGCCCATGACTCTGAAACGTTGGCCTTTGAACATTTTGCCCATACCCAGCCCCAAAATGTCGTACTTTTGATAGACACCTATGACACCGAAAAAGGTGCACAAAATGTCGTTGATCTTGCCCCTAAACTTGCAGGCAAAGGCATCACCATCAAGGCTGTCAGATTAGACAGCGGTGATATGATCAGACATTCGTTTGAAGTCCGGAAGATTTTAGATCATGGCGGTCTACAGCATGTCAGAATCTTTACCAGCGGTAATCTTGATGAGTATAAACTTGCTTCTTTTGTTGCTGCCAATGCACCTATTGATGGATTTGGCGTCGGAACAAAAATGGTTACCTCCTCAGACAGACCCTATCTTGATTGTGCTTATAAGTTGGTAGAGTATGGTGGTATTGCCTGCCGAAAAAAGTCCGAAGGCAAAGCGACATGGCCAGGACGGAAGCAAGTTTATAGATCCTTTGACCAGCAAGGAAAAATGGACAGTGATGTTATAACGGTTGAGGATGATTCGCGCGCAGCGCAACCATCGTCGCGTAAAGTGACACCGCTGATTCGCCCTGTAATGCTTGAGGGAAAGCGCATCGTTGATCTTCCTTCTTTATCTGAAGCACGGGAATACGCACTTACCGAACTTGAGAGGCTTCCTCCTCCATTAAAAAGCATAACGCAGAGTAAATCATTCCCGGTTGAAATTTCTCAACCTCTCCGAGATCTTGCTGCAGAAGTAGACGAGAGGTCTTCTGGGTAGCACTTTAAGACCCTTTGTCCGCAACATCTACGTTTTTTTGTCGATGTTGCTGGCTGCTTAAAGGGCTTCCAAGTTCGGATTATTCTCCAAGGGGTCTTACACTCGTTAAGCGAGTACTGAACTGAGTACCTGTTAAGGGTATCATGAATTTCCGGCGCAGCCGGATTAGGGGGAATGGTTATGAAAAAAACTATCAAAACAGAAAAAAAACCTATAAAGCTCTGGCTTGATGACATTGAAACCGGGGCCTTTGAACAGGCTAGGAACTTGGCCAATCTCCCCTTTGTCTATAAGCATATTGCGGTGATGCCTGATGCCCATCTAGGTTATGGCATGCCCATTGGCGGTGTTATGGCATCAGAGGAGATGGTTGTCCCCAATGCGGTAGGTGTTGATATCGGCTGTGGTATGTGTGCAGTAAAAACTTCACTCACAAACATTTCCACCGAAAACATAAAAGCGGTGCTCAGCCAAATAAGGAACAAGGTGCCGTTGGGCTTCAAACATCACAAGAAAAAGCAAGACCCCTCACTCATGCCTAAGGTCGAGGAAGGCCAACTCCAAGATTTTTTCATTGTTTCCCGTGAATACAACAACGCCTTGACTCAACTCGGCACCCTTGGCGGCGGCAACCATTTTATCGAAATCCAGAAAGGAAATGACGGTCATATCTGGTTAATGATTCATTCCGGCAGCCGCAACTTAGGTTTTAAGGTTGCCAATTATTACAACCGGCTTGCCGGTGATCTCAACCGGAGATGGAAATCAAAAATTCCACCCAAATGGCAACTCGCCTTTTTTCCTATCGACAGTGAGAGTGGTCAGAGTTATTTGCAAGAAATGCGTTATTGCGTGGATTTTGCTTATGCAAACCGCAAACTGATGATGGAAAGGATCCAGAAGGCTCTGATGTCCGTGATCACTCCTGTGTTCTTTGATCCACTGATCAACATAGCCCATAATTATGCAGCTCTGGAAACTCATTTTAATCGCAGAGTAATGGTTCATCGCAAAGGGGCGACTCGAGCCCAAGACGGCGAGATTGGCATAATCCCTGGCTCTCAGGGGTCACCGAGCTATCTGGTCAAGGGTAAGGGCAATCGAGATAGTTTTGCTTCATGCGCCCATGGTGCAGGTCGTAAAATGGGCCGCAAACAGGCTCAGCGTCAACTTGACCTAACACAAGAGATTAAACACATGGAAGATCAGGGGATCATCCATGCCCTCCGCCACAAAAGGGACCTTGATGAGGCGGCTGGCGCCTACAAAAACATAGATGAAGTGATTGACAATCAGCTTGATCTCGTAGAGGTCCTGGTGGAGCTACGTCCTTTGGCCGTAATCAAGGGTTAGGGCCTTTATAGGAAAAATTAGCCAGCATGGCTGGATCAGGAAGGCTGGTCTCAACGAGCCATAAATCTGGCACTTCGGTTCGCCGCGCTGTCGAGGAGGTGAAGCATGACGCACAACTCACCAAGCGTTGCGGTCATTGTTCTTTGCTGGCTGCTCATTTGCTGGAGCCCATTCGTCCACGCTTTCCAGTTCTTTACCAAGGAGCCTGAAATGGTCAAGCTGCCACCGGCCCGATCTGAAGGGCACGTTTCAATTGAGTCAGTTTTGTCGTTACGGAGGTCGATTCGGAGCTATTCCAAGCGGCCACTCTCCCTAAACGATCTATCACAACTTCTTTGGGCCGCTCAGGGAATTAACAGCCGGGATATCCGCCGGACAGCGCCATCGGCCGGGGCGCTTTATCCTCTGGAACTCTATCTGGTTGCCGGGCTGACAACTGATCTCTCCCCGGGAGTCTATCGTTACTCATCAGAACAGCACTCACTTCATTTGATTAAAGAGTTCGATCAGCGGCTGGCCCTCTCAAGGGTGGCCTTGAACCAGGAGTGTATAGCCGCAGCACCTGCCTGTTTTGTGATAGCCGGCGTCTATCGCCGAACTGCCATGAAATACGGCAAGAGAGCCCGGCGCTATGTTCAGCTTGAGGCGGGGCACGCATCGGAAAATATTTTGCTTCAGGCTGTGGCACTTAAACTTGGCACCGTTGTGGTCGGTGCTTTTGATGATCAGGGAGTGCAGCGCGTTCTTGACCTGCCGACAGAGCATGAACCGCTTCTGCTGATTCCGGTCGGCTTTCCAGGTGGGCGGGTGGGAGAGTAATGGGTACAGTTGCACATTTAGGGTAAATCCTTCATAGGATTTTCAATAACATTCTGATTTTACAGATATATGGCTATTTTGTTACTTCCCATTTTTAACGCATTTCACCAGCGTGTTTTTGGGAAGTCAGAAAACGGCATAATGTGTTTTTAATACAGGAAATCATGGGTTTCCCTGTGGGGATTTTCACCCCAATGTGCAATTATACCCAACTTCCAGTTCTTTTATCTAAAACGGAAGTTCTGCGGTACAATATCGCAGCTATGTTTTCATTGGGCCTTAAAGACCGATGCCTTTATGTCAGCAATTCTTTTTCAAAGGTAAAGCTTTTTTCACGGAGGAGACGAACGCAGGCATCCACTGCCAACGGGTCGTAATATTTATGTATCGGAAAAACAAAGTTTCTCTAAAATTACTGATTAGCGGTTAGGGTTGCTCGCAGGAAGAATTTTATGGGACAAAAAACAATCCGAGCGTTCTTTTTTTTCATTGTAGAGTCTGAATCTGAACAGAAAACGACAAAAACGGCCTGTTTTTCTGGAGAGGACGCAACTATCTTATGGTAGTGGCGGGTACGTGATCAGGGGAATGCTGTTTGAAAGGATGCACTGATAGATTTTAAGGGATTGGGAAGGTGAGCTGAGACAAAAATCATAACTCTTTGACAGATTTTACAAAGTAGAGGATCTTTGCCTTGAAACGTTTTCTGTCTTTCTCTCCAGTTTTTCGCTTTCTTTACTGTGAGTGGTGTTGCAAGAAGTTTATCAGTTATTTCTTTAAACTTGCTCTTTACTCGGCTTGCCAATAGGCCATAGTGTCGGATAACATTGAAATAATGTGGTGGAATGTGGCGGATTAGCTTCCGGATGAATTCGATGGTTTTCAAAGTGTAGAGAACCTTACTCCCATTATGCCTGTAATCCTTGAACTCAAAGGTAACGTCTTCGCCGGTGTAATCTTTAATTCGTAGTTCAGATAAGGGTGGACGTCTGGCGTATCTGCCAATATATGCTGCAGTCAATTGGAGATCCTGTCGTTCTTCTGTAACGTTGACAAAGAAACCGTTTTGGTATTCCTGTTTGAGATCGTCAAAGAATGATTTCACAACCAAGGCATCTGAAAAGACGAGTAAATCCTGATCTGGCTCAGAGGATTTGATATTGTTTTCAATTGCTTTTTTCAGATGTTCGAGAAGAAGCATTTGATAACGTTTCTGAAGCATTTTGTAAGGGAAAAAATGACATTCTACCCAACTGGGATTGTCTTCTACAACTGAGACCTTCTTCTTTTGGGCTTTTGGGTTTTTCTTCTTACGTTTGACAAACCTGGTGAATCGCTCAGCTTTTCCTGTAAGTTTTAATCCACCGGCACTGACAATACAGTGTATGTGGACGTGACGTTTCAAGTCGCTGCCAAAAGTATGGAGGACTGCAGTGACTGCGGGGAGGAATCCCCTTTCTTTACAAAATGAAATTATTGTTTCCGTACTTGCAGTAAACACAGCATTAAGCAAAGACCGTTTTTCAAAAAGCAATGTCCTGAATTGTTCCGGGACTGTAAAGGTGATATGGAAATAGGAACAGTTTGGAAAAAGTCGATTCATATCCGTCACCCACTTGTCGATTTGAACCTTGGCGCAAATCGAGCAGAATCGGCTTTTACATGAACGCGGGACGTGGCAAATTTCAGAAGGATGGGTAGGACAGGCAAAAGTAGCGTAGCCAAGACCATCAGGTTCCCGGCAGTTTATGATTTTCCAGACATTATATGCGGCATACCACGGAACCAGCAAATGATAAGCGTCAAGAAAAGAACACCAGTTTTGTTGTAATATCTGTTTTAACGTAAACTGTCCTGATTGAATCGCTTCCATGATGGAGCTGAATTCTAATCAGATTTTTGGAAATATGAAACATTGTTCAGAGA
>WTAT01000435.1 GCA_013139415.1 Desulforhopalus sp. | reverse complement strand
CGATGGCTGGCCTGGATATGAAGAAACGGTGGCAGAGTTTTAAAAATTCTATGAACCGCAAAGGGGTATATGCGTCCAAATTGAGGTGAAATAGGGCTGGGATGACATATTATTTCCCTGACTTGTTTGGGGCAGCTTGTAACAAGGGAAATTTCTCTAGAAAACCTGGAAAAAAGAAGATAGGTTGCAGGGAACTGCTGAAAGAGGGGAGGATTTTATGGAAATATCAGGATGGCCTTACAAAGCGATTACTTATCACCCCTCGATGAGAACAAATGAATTACCCCTCCATTATGCCGGTGGGAAAGATACTTTGACCATATGAAAGTATAGGAAATGAGATGAAAGCTCTTATTGTCAGTGCTAACATGTTTGAGGACTCGGAATTCTTGATCCCATATTACCGGCTTCTTGAAGAGAAAATAGAGACCGATATCGCATCCATCAAGGCGGGAACCATCACCGGCAAGCACGGCTACAAGGTTGTTGCCGCACTTTCTCTGAACCAGATAGATCCGTCTTCATATGACCTTGTGATCCTGCCTGGTGGGAAGGCACCATCGGCGCTCAGAAAAAATGAAAAAATGCTTACCCTTATCCGGCAATTCTTTGAAAAAGGCATAGCAGTTGCCGCCATCTGTCATGGCCCTCAGATCCTTGTCTCAGCTGGAGTACTCTCAGGAAGAAAAGCCACGTGTTACAAAAGTGTAGCGGAAGAACTAAAGGACGCGGGATGTCATTATAGTGATCAAAAAGTAGTGGTGGACGGAAACCTGATTACATCAAGGATACCAGCAGATCTTCCTGAATTTATGAGGGAAATTATAAAAAAAACAAAAATTTAACCTGAGGGGCCTCTATTAATTAGATTTTTTTTCCCCGAGGCCAAGTCCTGTAATCCCGAGAGAGGTGGCATCTTGGCTAAAATCATCAAGCTTGACCTTACGAGAAAAAAACCGAAAACAGTAAGCCCTGAACAGTCGGTGGGCTGCGAACACAAACATGTGATCGCCTATACGGTTCACCGTACGGTGTGTTGTGTCGTCTGCGGGGCTCTGCTCGATCCCTTTGATGTGCTGGTGGATATGTTGAAGGGCTATGTGCCGCCCGATGGTGACGATTTGAACGAAAAACGGTTGGGCAAAGAGATGGAAAGACGAAAGAGAGAAAGGCACAAAAAGGCCCCTAAGGGATAGAGCTGCTTAAAGGTGCGCAATGGATAAGGAGATCACTAGACGGTTGTTTCTCCGAGGCAGTCTTTTTGCTACAGCTGCTTTCTGCCTTGGATGTGAAGGCAGGAGTGCCGAAGCCAAAACAGAGTCCTGGCATAGGGAGGCACGGTTTTACGAGAAGCGTGCCGAAGGAAGGGTGAACTGCCGGCTCTGTTTCAGAAAGTGCGTTATTCGCCAAGGTGGGAGGGGCTTCTGCCGGAACAGGGAAAACAGGGACGGCATCCTCTATTCGCTCGTCTACGGCAGACCGGCGGCACTGCAGCTTGACCCCATAGAAAAAGAGCCCATGTTTCATAATCTGCCCGGCACGACAATTTTGTGTACGGGAACGGCCAGTTGCAATTTCCGCTGCAAATTCTGCCACAACTGGCACCTTTCCCAACGAACCTTTGAAGAGCTGGAACCCTACTCCAGAAAGATGTCGCCCGAGGATATTGTCGACAGGGTGATAAAAAGAGAGGCTGGCCTTTCTTTCACCTATAACGAGCCCACGGTCTTTTTTGAATTCATGTACGACATCGCCCGTCTTGGCAGAGAAAAGGGCCTCAATACCATATTTCACACCAACGGCGGTATGCAGGCCGAGCCGATGAAGGCCCTCCTGCTCCAGATGAAAGGTGTTACCGTTGACTTGAAAGGTTTCACCGCAGATTATTACAAAGACGTGAGCTTTGCCAGTATGACACCGGTGCTCAACACCCTCAAGCTTATTAAGCAGGAGGGGAAGTGGCTTGAGATAGTAAACCTGCTCGTTCCCACTTTAAATGACGATATGAAGCTTATACATGAGATGTGTGTATGGATACGGGAAAATCTCGGCCCTGAAGTACCGGTCCATTTCTCCAGGTTCTTTCCGGCGTATAAAATGAAGCATCTTCCTCCTACTCCGGTAAAAACCCTGGAGAAGGCCCGGAAGACAGCAATTGCGGAGGGAATTAAGTTCGTCTATATAGGAAATGTTCCGGGCCATAAATACAACAGCACCTTCTGCCCTGAATGCGGTAAAAAGATTATCAGCAGAATCCATTTTTCCGTACGCAGCGTCAAGCTGAAAAACGGCAGGTGCAAATACTGCAATTATCCGGTCCCCGGTATATGGGATCTTTAACTCTCTCACCTTTCGCAGCATGCCGGTTTGCTCTCCTGGTTATGGGGTTTACCGCCACTGCCGCGCAGATTCTGATCATCAGGGAACTGCTCGTCACCTTTCACGGCAATGAACTCTTTATCGGAGTTATCCTGGGAAACTGGTTACTGCTGGAGGCCATGGGCAGTTACGCTGCCCGGCAAAGGGCTGACCGGGCCAGGAGGCATGTCACTTGGTTTGCCTTGCTACAAATAGTCATCGGGCTTGGCACACCGGCCAGTATTCTTTTTATCCGCTGCTTCAAGTATCTCCTGCAGATTTCAACCGGTGAGATCCTCGGGATTGGTTATGTCTTTTGCGTTTCTTTTCTGGCCCTGGCCCCTCTTGCGCTGTTTGACGGAGTCCTTTTTCCTCTCGGCTGCCGGGGGCTCTCCATGGTGGCCGGAAAAAAAGAGGCCCCGGCCAGGGTCTATT
Source organism: Desulforhopalus sp. (assembly GCA_013139415.1). Classification (GTDB taxonomy): domain Bacteria; phylum Desulfobacterota; class Desulfobulbia; order Desulfobulbales; family Desulfocapsaceae; genus Desulforhopalus_A. Next base: position 159 of record WTAT01000435.1, on the reverse strand, counting down.
TTTACCAGGCTGTCGGGGCATTTGCGGCGGCCCTCTGCTTTGTCTTTTATCTCATTTATTATCTGAACCCCATTGAGCTGGCCGCCATCATTTTCCTCCTGAACCTCTGTTCCGTTATTTTCTATCTCACTGCAGCCGGCGAGGCAAAAGCTCTGAGAA
>WTAT01000570.1 GCA_013139415.1 Desulforhopalus sp. | reverse complement strand
TTTCATAAGAATTCTCCTCTGGTTGAATTGGTACATTCGTTTGCCTTTTCTTCACTTGTATAGTCAATCAATTGCTTTTCAAAGAGGACATGTGGCGATATAGGGTTATCTGCCGGCAGACATCTAGGAGCTTGTCCGAGAATGCCCTTTCGGAGTCTACGCTTACCTGCCCAAACTCTTCGTAATCCCAAAAAGATAATGCTCGCAATATCACACATATGGCTGTGCTGATTTTTTAAAAATTTCTCGAGTTTGAACAAAATGCCTATTCTCGGACAAGCTCCTAGTCATTTATGAGCCTGTTGATTTATGGGGATGTGCAAATTGATGGTAGTTTGCCTGTACAAGCTATACCAGTAATGAAAAGGGCAGGGGGAGGTTGTCTTTTCTGTTGAACCGATTTGTTAGTAGAGTTGAGTTGCAGAGACATATCGCGGATCCCGCGTGGAAAAAACCCTGGAAGCAAATTATGGGCTGCAGTAAGCGTCTTCTTGAAAATTCTGACCAGTTTGATGAGTGTAAAGATGTGGGTTGATTGCCTTTAACTTGTTAGGATGAAAAATTAAGGTGAAATTCGCAATTCGGTGAAGGTACCGCTATTGGGGTCTCGATAACGAACCATGGTATTTGCCTGACCTTTTAGCGGTTTTTTTAGTTGAATTGAAAGGGTTATATTGCCACTTCGGGTATGCCTAAAGAGCCATTTCACCTTGCATTGCGTAGCGTCAACCTTCTTTGCCTGTGGAGATGTTGAGGCTATTTTGTTACCTGGTGACAGATATTGTTCGACTATAAGATTAGCAGGTGATGGATTGTGAATGGATAAGCTAAGTACCAGAGTAGTACCGCTGGCGGAAAGATATCTGCCTGAAACAAGATCTGCAGCATCAGCGTCTTCATGGCCACAAAAGAGGATAACAGCAAACATAAAAAAAATTGTGAGGGCTATATAGGGGTGACATGGTGATGGGTGACATGGTGATAACAGTTTTGACATCTGCAAATTCTCCAAATAACAGCAGTATCTGATTGATATGGTTTGGAACTAACCCCGACCAGAAGAACTCTTAACAATACCGGTTTGTCGGGTATAATTACTTCACGAAATTCTTTCTTAAAATCAAGAGAATTTCTAAGGCACTAATCAATGATTCTAAAAGTCGCCGTTGCAGTATCCCATAGGTACTCGGATCCCAGCCAGATTTCTTCAATCAGGTCAATGTTCAGGTCAATATCAGTAATTTCACTGTATTGATCGTAAACGGTGAGAATTTCATCGTCACTGATGACGTTATCCTTATCGGTATCCGCCCAATGATGCTGGCCAATGCTAATTGTATTGTCACCATTTATGGGCGTTTCGGAATCGTGGCTGATGGCAGCTGTGCCATTAAAATTTACATTCTCAGCTTCTTTCCCGGATACACTGATGACATAAGCAAAGAGAGCCTTACCTTCAATTTTTTTAAGCCATTTTATTTGATTGTTTTTCAGGCCGCCAGCAGTAACAATTGGTGACGTAGCATGTATGGTTCCGTTGTCGGGGAAGGTTTCTCTTATGATTAGAGCTGTGGCTGTATCCGGTGTTCCTGTAACTTTAATAATCACCGGAAAGGGTTGGTCGTCGATACAGTGGGCCGGAACGATTCGCTGAGCGGTAAACGAACCGGAAGTCGAGGAGTGAAAGAAATACCAGATAAAGGCCATTACAACACAAAAGAGTGTGCCGGAAAGAATCACCAGTGGCCAGTTTTTAGCAAGTATCGATTTTGGAGTATCCTGATGTTTGACTGTCAGTGTTTGGTCAGAGGGAAGAGTTTCAGGTGAGTGCTCTTCGACGGGTTCTTCTTCAAGAAGGTCTTCGAGCTGAACATTGAGTGCTTCAGCCAGTTTCATCCCGTTGTCTCTTTTGATGCTGGGATATCTGCGATTTTCCCATCTTGAGATAGTATCGGTGGTTACCTCGACCGCTGTTGCCAGGTACAGTTGGGTGAGGCCCTGCCGTTCCCGCAGCAGTTTGATTTTTGCCCCATCAATTTTAACCATGCTCATTGGGCCGGCAAGTGAATTGTCCGTCATCTGTTTTTCTTTAGTGCCTTACTCCAGAAAGCCTGGCATTCAGTTCAATACCCCCTCGGAGTCTGTCGCTTACCTGAGGGGTGCTCTTTTTAGTACCCCCTTGTGGGGTATTAGTTGTTGAGAGTTACAGATTTGTTTGGTCTGGTTATACCAATTTCCTGGCCCCCAATAAAGGAGAAATTCTCTACGTTTGCTCTACCAACACCACCGTGTCGATAGACATCGCTCGACTTACCCCCATGTCGGCTGGTTCTTCGATGATGAACGTTGTATTTTGAAAATAGAAATTACCGAAAACCTGAAACATAAAGGAGGGTAATATGAAAAGGGTGATTTTGTTTTTCTGCATCTTGATTGTGAGCGGATTTGGCACGGAAAAAGCACTGGCTGCAAGTGGGAAATGCACTGTTGTGAAAGTCGATGGAACACGAATGATAATTGAGTGCAATAAGAATACTAAGGGGTTCTCCAAAGGCAATCAAATTAAGATAAAGTCGGACAGGAAAAAAGCTGTTCAAAATGAATAGCTACCAGTCAAATCGAACGACATTGTCGAGTGGTTCGGATTTGACAACCCGTACCTTGACCATCGTATTAGGCTTAATTCCTTTGTTGCCTGGTGTGGGAAGGTCTATATCCATGAGAATGTCTAAGAGTATCAGGTTGACCCTTTTGGGACCAGCCTGAATGACCAGCGCGTCGAGATATTGTCCCTGCTTATCGGCAAGGTATTTAAGCAGCCAGTATCTTTGCCTCTGATTGCGAACATTGTTGGCGGTGGTCAATGTGCGGCTAAGGACTGAGGTGAAATCTTTACACATCTCTTCTGTGAAGCAGGGTTCCTGTCTTCTGACTATACTATTTAACTGATGCTGCATGACAAGATCAAGCAACCGCCTGATAGGCGAAGTGATCGTAGAATAATGAGAGACTCCCAGTCCGCTATGGGACTTCGCGGTAGTCGACAGCTCGCCCCTTGACATATTCTTTCGCTGTAAGGTGTTCTGGAAAAGATCATCGTCTTCCCCGTGAACGATCCTTTTCTGCAGCGGCGGCTGCGATCTGAAAATCCCGGGCACCATACGATCGGCGACATATTTAGCAGCTTCGCTGTTGGCAAGAATCATCATTTCAGACACAATGGTTCTGGCGGGAGTGTCGCTTTTGCCAAGACTGATGTGGACCTTGCCGTGATGATCGATAAATATATTCACGTCCGGAAAAGGGAGAAGAAGAGCTCCGTTTGCCAGGCGATGTATGCGAAGTTTTTTACGTAGCATGTTAAGGAGTTTGATCTCCCGGTCAGTATCAAGCATCCTGTCGACTTCATCGTAGGTGAGCCGTCTTTTTACACGAATGATGGAAGGGGTGATCCTGACCCTTAAAACTTCAGCCTCAGCAGACAGTAGAATCATAAAGCTTAAAGCGGCTCTGGTCTCCTCCTGGATAAGACTGCAAATCCCCTGTGAAAGATGGCGGGGAAGCATTGGTACCTGCCCTTCCGGAAAATAAATAGATGTGCCGCGGCGCATAGCTTCAGCAAAGAGCGGATCTCCGGGACGGACATAATGGGCCACGTCTGAAATGTGAATTCCGACAAGGTAGTTGCCATCCTGTTCTTCTATGCTAAGTGCGTCGTCAAAATCGAGAGTAGTGGGGCCATCTATGGTTATCGGCGCGAGATGGGTAAGATCGGTCCTCCCTGAATCCTCGAAGAGCTCATTTTGTCCACGCTGGAGAATGAGTTCCGCCTGTTGCCTGGCGGCAAGAGAGAAATTGACAGGCAATTCATTGCGCAGCAGTGGAATGTTCTCGTTGGCGCTCCAGATTCCAGCTTTAACGAGCAAGTGAAAGGGATCGTGAACCTTATGAAAACCTGCGGATTTTAGAATTTTTCTGGCGATATCTGATTCCGGGGCATCGGTGCCGAAAAGATAGAAGTCGCGGATGATGCTTAAAAGCTCCATCTGGATCGAATCCAGCTTCTCTGGCGACAGGTCCGATTTCATAATGCGTTCGACGGTTTTGGCCCCTTCTCGAATCAGCTCGGCACGTTTCGCTTCCTTTTGTTGTTGGATCTTTAGTTGCTCAACTTTATCGGCACTATTAACCTGAATCCGGCCCTCTTTATATTTGAAAAATAATTTGTCTTCAAAAACACAACGAAGAAATGCGGAAACTGTATTGTCCGTCGCTTCTGAGCCAAAGATAAGTTCTGCCAGAAAGTTAGGGCTGAACGAATTTGAATTGTCTTCTTCTGTAAGTTCCCAAATTTCTTCAAGATTAATATGATCCATAAGAGATCCACGCTTTTCAGTGGTATCCTGAAGGTGTTGAGTGACTGATTCCCTACTGAGTGATGTCGGATGAGTTTCCTTCGAACAATGGACAATACGGGATAGAGGAAGGTTGAGTTCACGACCATTCTGGTTGATGAGGCGTAACCGCTTAGGCTGGCTTTCCGTTACCAGTGCACAAATGAACTTTCCGTTATCTAGGTATTCTATCAGTTTTCCTGTAACAATCATCTAATCACTAATTTTTCAATAGCTGTTTTGCCTATTAGTTGCAGTTCTTTTCTGAAATACAGCAAAATAGTGTAAGCAATATATTCGCAGCGTATTATAATTTTATATTTGTGGGTTTGTCTATTGTTTATGGACAAACGTGTCACAGTATAGTGTGGAATGCTTTTTTGCCTACACTTATTATTGTCCTTATGAATTTAATATTATTTTAAACACTATGGATCTTTTCGAAAAGCCGGTCAAATCTGGCATGGTTGCAATAGTAGGACCTCCGAATGCCGGTAAATCAACATTGATGAACCATTTCCTTGGTCAAAAGATATCAATTGTTACCTCTAAACCTCAAACAACCCGCAATCGAATCGTCGGAATAGTCAATGATACGGGACACCAAGTCGTTTTTCTGGATACTCCGGGACTACACGAATCCCGTGATCCACTCAATATAGAGATGGTCAAAGTGGCAATGGAAAGTCTCACCGAGGTTGATCTGGTGCTATTTTTAGTGGATGTTTCATTGCCACTGCCTGTGAAGGTGCAGGAAAAAAAGGCTGCGGAGCTTAGTGAGTACATGCAGCGGATTACCAGCCCTGCGATTTTGGTACTGAATAAGATTGACCTGATTGACAGAAAAAAGGTTCTCCCCTTAATCGATTCATATTCAAAACTATTCCCTTTTAAGGCGGTGGTTCCTGTCTCTGCTCTTGGAGGTGACGGCCTGGACAGTTTGTTTTCGGAAATTCTCTCCCTTCTGCCGATGGGACCAAGATATTTTCCTGAGGATATCCCAACAGATGCTTCGGAGAGATTTTTATGTGCTGAGATTGTCCGCGAAAAGGTTTTTCTGCTCACAAGTCAGGAAATTCCATATTCCACGGCTGTGCAAATTGAATCCTTTAAAGAAGATGAAACCAAAAAATTAGTAACGATTCATGCCGCAATTGTACTGGAAAAACAATCCCAGAAAGGCATAGTCATAGGCAAGGGGGGCAAGAAACTCAAAAGCATCGGTATAGCTGCAAGAAAAGATATCGAAGCCCTCATTGGGGGGAAGGTACTCCTGAAATTGTGGGTTAAAGTGAAGAAGAATTGGTCTCAGGATGAACGGTTTCTAAGGGAACTTGGCTATTAATTTTTGTGCCACCTGAAGGCGCATTCGCTAGCTTATTGGTTTAGATCTGTCTCCTAAAGCCACTTGAGGTCTACGATTATTTCTGCGGAGGGCTTGCGTTTTAAATTCCTTGAGTGCTAGGGGTTAGAGTAGGTAAGTTGAACTGGAAAATATTACCTGTCCTGAACGGGTATTATTTCGTGATAATCTCGTAAAAACTTCGCTGTACCGTCATTCCCGCGTAGGCGGGAGATAAGCACCCTTAAAACAGGGCATAAACTCCGACTTCGATCCAGAACGTGCTGAAATAACTAGATCGGAGTCTCCCGCTGGTCGCTTACCTCCCGCCTACGCTGGAATGACGTAAAATTGGCAACATGTAGTTTTTACGACGCCATCATTTCGCGGTTTCTTTAAATTCATAAAAGAGATTTAGACTCTTAAGGATATTGTAGGCGCTACGCAGCTGGTTATCTGTCCGCAATCGTTCTTTCAGTTTTACGGCGTCTCTCTCTTTGTCGGTCTCTTTTTCTGTCTGGGATCCGGGCAGGTGGTTATCAAGGTCCACTTCTTTTATGAGTTTTCTCTTTGACTGAGGTTCCTCCGGTTGCAAGCAGGCTATGAATGGAATTTCAACATCCGGAGTGATTCCCAGAGCCTGGATGGAGCGATCGTCGGGGGTATAGTATTTTGCCGTAGTCATTCTTAGCCCTGCACCGTCGGGCAGGGGGATAATAGTCTGCACCGATCCTTTGCCGAATGTCCTGGTCCCGACTATAATACCTCTCTTGTGCGCCTGAATAGCCCCTGCAACTATCTCAGAAGCACTGGCCGAGCCCTCATTTACCAGTATTACCAGAGGATACATCCTTTTTTCACCATTGACGTGAGCGATATACCTGTTGTTCTGGTCTTTTCTTCGTCCTTTGGTATAGACGATGGTCCCTTTGTTAAGAAAAATATCGGCAATACTTATGGCCTGATGGAGTAGTCCTCCTGGATTATTTCGCAAATCAAGAATGAGTCCATTAAGCCGGTGCTTACCTTTTAATTCATTTAGTTTCGACTTGAAATCGCTGGTCGTATGACTCTGGAAATTAGTAATTCTGGTGTAGGCAAAGCCGGGAGAGATAAATTCCGCTTTAACTGACTGGAGAGGAATAATTTCCCTCTTGAGCGTTATAACCTTGAGATTGTCCCAGCCTTCTCTGTGGATGGAAAGGGTAATCTCAGTTCCTGCAGGCCCCCGAAGTTTTTTAATAGCCTCATATGGGCCCATGTCTTTGGTGTTTGCACCGTCAATTTCGATGATAGTATCGTTCGCCTTCAATCCTGCCTGATCCGCCGGAGTATCTGCTATCGGGCTGACAACGGTCAGAAGATCGTTTTTAATCGTAACCTCAATACCAATACCAGAAAAAGATCCCCGTGTTTCTTCCTGAAGATTTTTAAAATTTTCTGGCGGCATATAGGATGAGTGCGGATCAAGAGAAAAAAGGAGTCCACGGATTGCACCGTTTAACACTTCTTTCGTATCAATCTCTTCAACATAGTTGTCTTGGAGAATACTTAGCACATTAGAAAAAATCTCCAATTGTTTATAAGTTGCCGCACTTTCCTCCTGAGAGAATTCGGCCATAACTGGAGAAGCAGGAAGAAAAAGAAGGAAAAACAGGGAGCAGGTCAGCCTGCGTAAAAAAAAGGTAAAAGAAAACATGTAGTTCCTCAGCTCTGGGAAATGTGTTAGTGAACCGATTTATCCACACCGACCTTGTCAGTGTGCTGCACTTGTAAGTTTGAGAGCCTGTTAGGGTTTAGCCACAGCAGGGGATCCAAAGATTCTCGACCATGACGAATCTCAAAATAGAGACCTTCGTCAAACAGGGTGGCGGTGTCACCCATGATGCCGATGCTGTCTTCCTGTTCGACCTTTTGCCCTTTCTCAACCAGTATTTTTTCGATTCTCGCTGTTACGGTGTAATATTGAAAGCCATGGTGTATTATAACTGTATTCCCATATCCGCGCAAATATCCGGAAAAAATCACATCACCGTCACTCACTGATACGATTTTTGTTCCGTCTGCAGCCTGTAGCTCAATCCCTTCGGAGTAGCGTGATATGCCAAGCTTGTTGCTTTTTTCCTGATGGAAAAGGGTTATGAGGATTCCGTTAACTGGTGGAGGAAGTCGACCTTTATCGGCTAGAAAACCCTGCTCATAAATCTGGCCCTTATTTTTCATTGAGACAATGGACTTCGCAAGTTCTTTGGATGCCTGCTGCATTTCAATAATCGCCCGTTTATGAAGTTCTTCCTGGGTGCGTACCTGGGTGAGGAGGGCGTTCTTGTCGGCTTTGGTCTTCTTTAGAATTTCCTTTTCCATATTGATTTGATTGAGAAAATCTTCTAAAATCGATTTTTCCAAATCAAGAGCAGCAGTAACTCTGACAAGTTCCTCAATGGTGTCCTGATAAACCTTGATAATATCCTGATCATATTTGATCAGTGCATCAAAGGCGTCATGGAAAGTGAGTAGTTCCGGAAGTGTTTTGGTGGAAAAGGTGACATTGAGAAGACCAATGTCACCCATTGTATAATATGCGGTGATTCTTTTTTTCAGGTGGTCTTTAACTATAAACTTGTCAGAACGAATTGTGCTGAGCGCATTTTCCTCCCGGTCAATCATTGCTTGTTGCTGTCGCATTTTTAACTCCAACGCTTCGAGTTTTTCCTGCTGGATAACAAGTTTTATGTCGAGGGCTTCAAGTTCGGTTAAAATATTCCGTTCTGTGGTCTGGGTTTCGGTAATCTTTGTTTCCTGCTGGAGAATCCCCTGCTGGAGGCGATTGATTTTTCCCCTGAAGTCAGACACATTTTTTTCTGTAGTGTCTGTTGTTTTCTGATTCTGACCAAAAAGAGGTGGCGTGGTTGTAACCAACAGGACAATGATAAAGATAAAAACAAATGGGATGAAGGATGATCCCTTCCTGACTCGGATCCCGCCAATACGCATGGATGAGCCCGTTGATTTACGGCCTTTTCGCCCGATCTCCGCGTTATGTGAAAAAAATAATCCTCGAAATATCAATTATATGTCTCCGGTTATTTTTTCCACATGCCTTGATATCGAACGAAAATTCTCATAAATCAACAGACTCATGGATGAGATGGTTGAGCAAATTCTCATAACCCGTTTATTGTGTGAAGGATACAAGGGATTCAAATGCGTAGAAATTTTTGCATAGTCGAATAACTCCCAATTGTACAAAGGAGTATGGAGACACAGATGATAGTGAGACTGACTACCGGAGAAAAGAAAGAAAATTCAAACAAATTGAGAAATCCTGGGCCGGAGAATCGTAGTTTAATCCACTGGAAAAGTATATAAAGTGAGGCAATACCAAGGAAAGATCCGAGCAAACCCTGGAGCAAACCTTCCAGTAGAAATGGAGTCCTTATGTAATTATTGGTGGCCCCGACGAGTTTGAGTAGTTCTAATTCAGCCTGCCTGCCATGAATAGTAAGACGAATGGTATACGCTACCATAAAAATTGTTGTTAAAATGAGTAAGGTACCGCTGAGCAGCACTATGATTGACAGCAGTTTGGTGAAGTAATAAAATCTCTCAACCCAGTCCTGGCCGTATTGCACTTTAAGGGTACCGGGGAGACGTGCCAGATATGATGAGAACAGTTTCACTTGATTAAGACTCCTCAGGTTTTTCAACGGAACCACCTCAATGGATGGAGGAAGAAAATCCTTTGGCATGTCATTTAAAACGTCCTTGTTCTTTCCCAACTGACGGGCAAACCTTTTATACGCTTTGGCACGAGATATAAAACGTATCTCTTCAACCTCATCAAAAATGGTAATTTTTTTAATTAATTGTTGTTGAAGTTCCGGTCCTGGCTCCTCTTCAAGGTACACAATCAAACTGAGGTCATCGCCAAGCTTATCCCCAAAGTTCAGCATATTGGCGTAGATGAGGTAGAAAAACGCGAAAATCAGAACGGAAAGACTGACAGTCAGCAGGGTCATGAGTTGTGATCCCCACGTCATGCGTAAGTTTCGACCGACCTGTCGGACGACGGTGAGCCAGAAACTCATGTAGTTACTCCTCCTGCCAAGGTGTGCAACTGTCCTTTACGGAGTTCCATAACCCTGTGGGAAGTGTGCCGGTAAATTGATTCATCATGGGTGGCAATGACAATGGTTGCACCACTTTTGTTGCAATTTGACAATAATTGCATAACCCTTTCAGTCGTCGTTGCGTCAAGATTTCCGGTTGGTTCATCGACCAGGATCATTGTTGGGGAATTGGCGATGGCACGTGCCAATGTGACCCTTTGCTGTTCACCGCGGGAGAGTTCCCCGGTGATAGTATCGTGTTTGTCAGCAAGGTTGAGTTGATCAAGCAGGTTTCGAACCCTGTTTCTGATCATTTGGGGCTTTTTGTACGAGACCTCCATTGAAATGGCAATGTTTTCTGCGGTCGTTCTGTCTGTCAGTAGCTTGAAGTCCTGATACGCGACTCCAATCTTTTGACGAAGTTTGGCCAGTTTAAATCCTTTTAGTTGATGAATGGAGTTTCCGCCTATCTCGATCAAACCTTTGCTCGGAGTTTCCATACTGCAAAGAAGTTTCAGTAGGGTAGTTTTACCGGCACCGCTCATACCGATAATAAAGAACATCTCTCCGCTGCCTATGGAAATTGAAACATCCTTTAAGGCCACAACGTCAGGAAGATAAGTCTTTGAAACTTTGATCATTTCGATCATCGTTTCTGTTTTGATATTCACTGGTTTGTTCATCAAATTAGTGTTTTTGCCGGGCAGGAAATTAACTGGAGAAATCAGGCGTGTCATTATGTTAAAGATGCAAGAAATGGTCAAAGAAATCGAATGGCTGTAAAGTTCGCATGAATTCTATAAAATATATAGTAAACAAAAGATAAACGCAATGTATCTCATTTAAGGGTGGCGGTTTAAGGCTACCTTGAAAAATTGCTTTTTCTTTCAATGCCTACGTTATAGTCAAAATTTTATCTTTGGAATATCAATCATATGCACCCCCAAGGACACTTCCTGCGGGGCGCCTGCGGTAAAATTTTTTCGTGCCTTGATCTTGATCGAAAAATCAAATTTTTCAAAGTACCCTTAAGTTCATTGATCGATTTGTCATTTCAAAAACCATGGAAGTTGTACCGCAAGCTGGCTGGTACATGTATATCTATCAATTTACCCTTGCAACTTCACCTGCAGTTGTTATTGTTGTCGGTTTGACTATTGTGATCTTTTGTTGGAGTTACTGTAAATAAATCGGGTGTTTTGGCGGCAATTGTAGAAATTGTCAATGCCACTAGGAGCTTGTCAGAGAATAGGCATTTTGTTCAAAATCGAGAAATTTTAAAAAAATAAGCACAGCCATATATGTGATATTGCGAGCATTGTTTTTTGGGAATTCCGAAGAGTTTGGGCAGGTAAGCGTAGACTCCGAAAGGGCATTCTCGGACAGGCTCCTAGAAATGTATGAAGGAGAAGACCATGGATTATAGGGATACCCTTAATCTACCCAAGACCGGGTTCAAGATGAAGGCAAATCTCGCCCAGAAGGAGCCACTCGTTCTCAAACAATGGGAAAAAGAGCAGCTGTACTTCCGGGTTCAGGAAAATGCCAAAGATAAGCCACTTTTTGTTCTTCATGACGGCCCTCCATACGCCAACGGGAATATACATCTGGGCACCGCCTTCAATAAAATTCTTAAAGACATAATTCTCCGTTCCAAGAGGATGGCTGGCTTCAACGCACCGTATATTCCGGGTTGGGATTGTCATGGGCTGCCCATTGAACACAACGTTGATAAAGAACTCGGGGAAAAGAAAAAAACGATTCCTATTCTGTCCAAAAGAGCTGCCTGTCGAAAATACGCCAATAAGTGGATTAAGACTCAAAAAGAGCAATTCAAGCGGTTGGGGGTTTTAGGCGACTGGGAAAATCCATATCTCACTATCAATTATGCCTATGAGGCTACCATCGCCAGGGAATTTAATAAATTCCTGCTCTCGGATGCCGTTATTCGGAATCGCAAACCGGTCTACTGGTGTTCAACCTGTACCACCGCACTTGCCGAGGCTGAAGTGGAGTATCATGATCACACTTCTCCTTCCATTTACGTGAAATTTAAGTCAGAAAATGATTTGGCGGATATAGATCCATCCCTTACCGGCGATAAGGTCTTTTTTGTTATCTGGACGACAACGCCATGGACTCTGCCGGCCAATCTGGCTGTCGCTCTGCATCCGGAATTTATTTATGCCGCTGTTGCCGTTGGTGAGGAGACTTGGATTCTGGCTCAAGATCTGGTCGAAAAAGTGATGGCTGAGGTTGGTATTGAAGATTTTACCATCAAGGGGACCTTTGGCGCGAAAGAATTTGAAAACAGAAAGTGCAGACATCCTTTTATGGAAAGGGATTCTCTTCTGGTTCTCGCAGACTATGTGACTGTTGAAGCAGGTAGCGGGTGCGTACATACTGCTCCCGGTCATGGCGCGGACGATTATCAAACCGG
>WTAT01000465.1 GCA_013139415.1 Desulforhopalus sp. | reverse complement strand
CAAGATCATGAAAGATGTCGTCCTCAGCTTCAACTTCAAGACCAGCCATGGTCAGTCTGTCTGACAATTCACCAGAAGGCATAGTCAGATCCACATATTGTTTGAGCCAATTATATGTAAATTTCATTATTGATGGCAGGTAACGGTGTTGTTAAAACTGGGAGAGAAAACGCAGATCGTTTTCATAGTAAAGTCGGATATCGTTGATACCATATTTGAGCATGGCAATGCGCTCGACTCCAAGGCCAAATGCGAATCCACTATACTCTTCCGGATCATACCCAACCATCTTAAATACTTCAGGATCAATCATTCCGGCTCCGAGTATTTCAAGCCACCCTGTCTGCTTACAGACGCGACATCCCTTGCCGCGACACATTACGCAGGCAATATCTATCTCGGCACTTGGCTCAGTAAAAGGGAAGAAACTCGGCCTTGCCCTGATTGCAGTTTCTTCATCAAACATCCTGGCAATAAAGACACCGAGCACACCCCGCAAATCAGCAAATGAAACTTTCTTATCAACAAGAAAACCTTCGACCTGATGAAACATTGGGGTATGGGTGATATCGGAATCACACCGATATACTTTTCCCGGGGCGATCATTCTAAGTGGAGGCTCCTGATTTTCCATGATCCGAGCCTGCATATTTGAGGTATGTGTGCGCAGCAGAATACTTTCATTAATGTAAAAAGTATCATGCATATCGCGGGCAGGATGATGCGGAGGTATATTCAGTGCTTCAAAATTATAGAAATCCGTTTCGACGTCAGGTCCTTCGGCTACTCCAAAACCCATGCCCTCAAAGATGGAACAAATTTCTTCCATGATTTGAGTAACGGGGTGCAATTTGCCGAAAGGCACATATCTACCGGGAAGACTTAGGTCGGTTTCAGGAACGCCACCGGCACCAGCACTCCCTTCCTCGATTTCTGCTTTTTTCAGGTTGAATTTTTTTTCAATTTCCTGCTTGACCGCATTGGCAAGTTTTCCGAGCCGCGGCCGATCTTCAGAAGCAACCTCTCCAAGCTGGCGCATCAAGGAACTGAACTCGCTTTTCCTTCCCAGGTATTTTACCCTGAACGGTTCAAGTCCTTGACTGCTGTTTAAAGACGCAAGGTCTTCTTCAGCCTCATTCTTCAGGCGTAATAACGCTTCTTCCATTATATCCACGAAACAGGTGATCTTATCAGATCAAGAGGCGAGCTTTACCACTGCTGAAAATGCATTGGGATCCAAAATTGCCATATTGGACAGAACTTTTCTGTCCAGATCAACATTGGCCTTCTTGAGTCCACCCATCAACCGGCTGTAGTTGGTTCCGTTTTCTTTTGCAGCAGCAGCAATACGGACAATCCAGAGCCTGCGAAAATCTCGTTTTTTAGTGCGTCTGTCACGATATGCGTAGCAAAGGGCACGATCAACAGCCTCTGTGGCGGTCCTGAACAGGCGATGACGACCACCGTAATAGCCTTTGGCCATTTTCAGCACTCTATTCCTTCTGCGACGTGCTTTAAATCCACGTGTTACTCTTGGCATTCTATTTACTCCTCTATTATATGAAAGTGTTAAGATTTAAGTTTTAAGTTTTAAGTATAATCTATCAGTAATTTCGATGACTTAAAACTTAACACTTACAACTTACTCTTTTTAGTACCCCCTTGAGGGGTGAAACTCCGGCGTCAGCCGATTCAGGCATAAGGCAGGATGCGCTTGATAGCCTTCTCATTGCTCGCATCCACCAATCCGGCTTTACGGAATTTTCTTTTTCTCTTGGTGCTTTTTTTCGTTAAGATGTGGCTTGCATTTGCCTTATTACGCTTGACCTTTCCAGATGCGGTCAGCTTAAAACGCTTTGCAGCCCCTCTATTTGTTTTCATCTTGGGCATATTGATTTCTCCTCTTCTCTATCAAAACTGATGGCGTCGTAAAACGGTCTTTTCTTCCAGGCAATCACGTTTTGGGCACAACAAACATGACCATCTGCCTGCCTTCCATTTTTGGTTCCTGCTGGATAGTACCAATGTCTTCAATGGCCTCTCCAATCTTGTTCAGAACCGTGACACCTATACTATTGGCATATACAATTTCTCTACCCCTAAAACGCAGTGTTACTTTAACCTTATTTTTTTGAGTCAAAAATTTTCGAATATTCCTAATCTTGAAGTCAAGATCATGCTTTTCTGTTTTGGGGCGTAACTTTATTTCCTTAACTTCAACGGTGGTTTGTTTTTTCTTGGCCTCTGCCTGTTTTTTGCTCTGCTCGTAACGATATTTTCCATAATCCATTACACGGCAGACAGGAGGTTTTGCCGAAGCAGAAAGCTCTACAAGATCAAGTCCTACTTCATCAGCTTTTTGCAAAGCATCTTGAATGGAAAGAACACCTAGTTGATCTCCATTTTCATCAATAACTCGAACTTCATCACATCGTATCTGCTTATTTACCCGAGCCCTGACTTCACGACCACCTCTTACACTCTTTTTTCTTTTAATACCTTTACCTCCTGATTGAGTAACGCTAACAAGTCTATTATAATCTTATGTTAATCAGTTGAGCTTTCGATCTGACTTTCCCGATGAATCATCTCCGCAAACTCTGCCACTGACATGGGAGGCAGATTTTTGCCATTTCGCAACCGGACAGTCACTTTTTGTTCCTCGACTTCCTTATCCCCTATAATCAACATATAGGGAATTTTAGCAAGTTGGGCTTCTCTGATTTTATAATTCAGTTTTTCATTTCTGGTATCTTTCTCGATTCTCACTTCAGCCTGGCGCAGCTCTTTGAAGACATTTTCAGTATAATCGAGCTGGTTATCCGTAATATTCAATATTTTTGCCTGTACGGGAGCCATCCACAAAGGAAACGCACCGGCATAGTGTTCGATCAAAATCCCAAAAAAACGTTCCAGCGAACCCATCAGGGCCCGATGAATCATAATCGGCTGATGATCCTTGCCATCAGCAGCTGTATA
>WTAT01000231.1 GCA_013139415.1 Desulforhopalus sp. | reverse complement strand
TGCAAAAATACCTGACCACCTGGAACCGACAGTTTTTGCCATCGCTGTAATTATGACTATAACCACAGCTGCAAAGAGAGCTCTTGATAATAGAATAAAGGCTGTGGTCGGCACTTTATGGCGGATGTTGGCAAGCTGTGTCGTTACATAGAGATTTACAGCCACAGGCGGAGTAAATTGGCCAACAGCAAGGTTGAGGGTCATGACCACACCGAACCATACCGGATCCCAGCCAAAGTGCTCAATTATCGGCATGAATATGGGTAAGAATATGTAAAAAATACTAATTGCATCGATTAACATTCCTCCCATAAAGATAAGCAGGTTGATAAAATATTCATCTAAGAGGGTCAACCGTTAATAAGTGAGGATAAAACTGTTGTTGCTTATTTAGTCTTCTTTGTGTAGAGGAGTGTTGCGAATGGCGGACGAGTGGCATCCCGCATTATAAATTATCCCTCACTTTACAATCAGGTGGTTATGATTTCCATTACAAAAGAATTTACCTTTGATGCTGCCCACAGGCTGTATCAGAAAGACCTTTCACCAGAAGAAAACCAGAAGATTTTCGGCAAATGCTGCAAAATCCATGGTCATACCTATCGTCTCCGTATCACTGTCTCGGGTTCCATAGATAATAGTGGTATGATCATCCATTTTTCGAAACTCAAGGATATCGTCCGTGAACTTGTGATCGACAGGTATGATCACACCATGCTCAACGAAATAGACGAGTACCGGCATATTCCCCCGACTGCAGAAATAATGGCAGGCCATATCTTCACGCTTCTCCAGCAAAGACTTGTCGCCCAAAAGATCTCCCTTTGTTCTGTGGTCCTGTATGAAACACCGACATCCTGGGCGACGGTAACCGGCGATGATTGAGTTAGCAGAACTCTTCTACTCTTTGCAGGGAGAAGGGCCCTTCGCCGGGAGACCCGCTGTCTTTGTCAGGTTAAGCCGCTGTCTTCCACCCCTCTGCCCCTGGTGTGATACTGCTTTTGCCTGGCAGCCGGGTTCGCTGGTTGCAGTGGATGAGCTTGTTGGAAAGATCATTGCCTATGATTGTAGTTTTGTGGTGATCACGGGCGGAGAACCATTTCTGCAATGGTCATCCGGGCTTCAATCCCTGGAAGAAGCCCTGATCGGGCGGGGATGTTTTATTCAGTACGAAACCAGCGGCAAGCTGGATCTTCCCCGACAGTCGAAGGGGTTCACAGTCTGTTCTCCCAAATTTCTTGATGGCAGCTGGCACTTTTCAAACACAAACTGTTCGGTTGTAGATGCGTATAAGTTCGTTGTTGAAGATGATTTCCAGGTTGTGGACGAATTTATAAAGGAGCGGGACATTCCTGCAGAAAAGGTATGGATAATGCCCAGAGGGGCTAGCCGTGATGCCCAGTTAGCCAACTTTGAGGCTATCTGGCAATACTGTGTAAAGCGGGGGTTTAGCTTCTCCCCCCGGCTCCACACCCTGGCCTTTGACAATAAGAAAGGAGTCTGAAAAATGTTTGACTGTCTTGTAGTTCTCTCCGGAGGGATGGACTCCACCGTCCTTTTAGCCGATAGTGTCAGTAGATATGCAAAGGTCGCGGCAGTAAGTTTTGATTACGGCTCCAAACACAATGGACGTGAACTTCCGCTGGCAAAGGCAAGCTGTGAAAAACTTGGCGTGCCTCACAGGATTATAAGCCTCCCGTTCATCAATGAGCTCTTTTCCTCCAGCCTCCTCTCCTCGGGCGAGGAAATACCCGATGGTGCCTACGACGAGCCGACCATGAAAAGTACCGTGGTTCCGTTCAGGAATGGCATTATGCTCTCCATTGCTGCTGGATATGCCGAGTCCATTGGAGCAGCAAAAGTCCTCCTCGGTTCCCACGCAGGGGATCACTTTATCTATCCAGACTGCAGGCCGGAATTTAACCATGCCTTTGCCGAAGCCGTAAAACTCGGGACAGATGCCAAGGTTGCCCTCGAATTCCCCTATTCCAGGATGGATAAAAGGGATATCGGGGATAAGGGCAGGGAACTGGGTATCGATTTCCATAGCACATGGACCTGTTACAAGGGTGACGCAGTCCACTGTGGTGTCTGTGGAGCCTGTAATGAACGAAAGTACGCCCTTAGAAAGGATGAGGGGCTGGATCCTACAATGTATCAGGAATGATCAGGGGCAACACAATGGACAACAACATCCCTCACATCCCTCTTGGCAAACAGGTAACATATCCTTCCTCGTACAAGCCGGAACTGCTTTTTCCTGTAGCAAGAAGGCTCAATCGGGAAAAAATCGGTATCTCAGGCGGATTGCCCTTCACCGGCGTGGACATCTGGAACGCTTACGAGGTGTCGTGGCTGGAACCCGAGGGGAAACCTCAGGTTGCTATAGCCGAAATTCGTTTTTCCCTGGACACCGTAAATATCATTGAATCAAAATCGTTCAAGCTCTATCTCAACTCGTTTAATCAGACACATTTTTCATCAGCTGAAGATGTTGTGCAGGTGATTGGGCAGGACCTGCAGCAAGCTGTCCAGGGAGAAGTCACCGTTTCTTTGACCCTGCCGAATGACTTTCACCGCTGCCAAATGATAGAGCCGGAGGGACTCTGTCTTGACGAACTGGATATAACAACAGACTGCTACAGCCACAAACCCGACTTTCTCACCCATGGTGCCAACCGGATCGAAGAGTGCCTTTATTCAAATCTTTTACGCACAAACTGTCCCGTCACCGGCCAGCCGGATTGGGCCACCCTGATCATCAACTATACTGGCAAGAAGATTAACCGGAACGGGCTGCTCAGCTATATTATCTCATTCAGGGAGCACACCGGTTTTCATGAAAATTGCGTGGAACAGATCTTTCTCGATCTGATGCAATATTGCTCACCTGAAAAACTTTCGGTCTACGCACGTTTTACCAGACGTGGCGGGGTGGACATCAACCCCTTTCGTTCAACTGCTGATCATTTTGCTATTCCGGATAATATCAGGCTTGCCAGGCAGTAGCTTATCAGCACTTGGAAAATGCCTTTCATAGGTTTTTTCTACTTTCGACCATGGCCAGAAAAGCATCGTTACCAAGGGGACGGCCATTTTTCTCATGCAGATAAAACAGATCCGCCTCATTCTCCGGCCTGTTTTCGGCAAGGAAGTCCCGCCACGATGTAGTAATGCGTGCAAACAGCTGTTTTTCCTGTACTAAAGGGTCATCACTCTTCATGATATGGGCCCGTGCGCTGCTCCACTGCCAATCTTCCGGCTGGTCCACGTAGTCTCTTTTAACCGGATTAATCTCGATGTAACGAGCGCAGGCAATCAGGTATTGTTCATCTAACAGATGTGATGCATATCGCCCCTGCCAGAACTGTCCCCTGGTATCGGTTCGCTGGTGTATATACTTTGTGTATCGGCCGTGTGCTGCTCTTAAGCAGTTGGTTAAGGAGTTCTTTTCTTTGGGGATGGCAATGAGATGAACATGATCCGGCATCAGGCAGTAGGACCAGATTTCCACGCCATGGCGATGGGTGCATTCGGACAGTATCTCCAGGTAAACAGCATAATCTTTATCGCTCAGAAAGGTTTTTCGCCCATCTAATCCGCGCTGGATAACATGATGGGGCAGGCCGGCTATTGTTATTCTTTTCATATTGAGTTTGGGTAAGCTTTGAATGCTGATTGTTTTGCCACTTTTTAATAACCCTGGCATTATTGGACAATTAATTCGCCAGGTCCGTCCTGGGCTCTTCTTGGGCTTCTAAATGTCAGGGGTCTTCCCAATGAAGGTAGATAGGAGAGATCTGGACTCCGACCGTGGTCAAAATCGAATATAGATATCTTGACTTTTAGATCAGAAACAGGCAGCACCTTCACGAAACCAAGCTATCTCCCCCTCCTGAAAAAAAGATTCTGGAACAATCAATAACCCATTTGCACCCATTTCGCATATACTCCATTGTATTACATGTCTGTGAGCAGTGGGTCCTACATGGAGCCTTATGGAAATGGAAACTAAATCATTCTGAATTAGCCAGGAACTTAACATTTTAAACATCGGGATAAATCATGCATAAATATATATCAAGCAAGCAGGAGATAAACACCATGAATATCCGGAGTATGAGTGCACTGACCACCACGGCTGTTGCTTGGCTGTGGATCGTCTTTGCAGCAAGCCACGCATTCGCCCAACCGGCTCCGGATATTGAAGGGGTGAAAGCAGCGAGCAAGGCTTTTTATGCAGCGTTAGCTGTTATTGACAATGGTGCTGCAATGGAAAAGGTATGGGCTGATAAGCCTTATGTTACATTCGTAGGTCCGCGCTCCAAGTCGATTATTGTCGGCTGGGATGCCCAAAAGAATTACTGGATAAAGAGCAATAAACTTTTCTTGCAGAGAAATGCCACGTTGCAAGACCAACAAATTCACGTCAATGGTAACCTCGCATGGGAGATGGGTCAGGAAACCGCGGATTTGAAAATGGCAGACGGCAGCGCCAGCAAGATCAACAACTTGGTCACCAATGTTTACGAGAAAATAGATGATCGCTGGTTTATGGTTTCTCACCATGCGTAACCAAAACCAGAGTAAGTGCAGTATACATTTCCAGGGAAACAGGGCTCAGAGCTTGGATATGGCAATATTACACACAAACTAACCGGACTGGTAAATTCAGTATGGGGGAATGGTGTTGGCGAATTCATTTGGATCAACACACGCGCATCAAGGAAAAAACATGGTACGTGTTTTTGCTTCAGATTGAGAGGGTGTCTACTGAACATATACAAAAAGAAGATTGTTCCACAATCTTGGGTGAAATAGGCCCTGTTTGTCTTCCAATCCTTGCAAAGGCGACAGGTTTTATAAACAGGTTTTATAAACAGGTTTTATATATAGGAGATATGTTGACTTACCCCCTTACTATATTTACAAAAGTCAAAAGACGATTTGACCCCTTATGACCCCTTATTTTTTTGTTTGTTGATGTCACCGTTGAAACGAACCGTTCTGCGGTGTGTTTTTCTGGATATGTAGTTGATATTGAGATTCCTCACCATTTATACTGAAAAAGGGTCCATGGTTGATTCACTCAAATACTTGACCACACAAACCGGGCATTGAGAAAGGAGCGTATTATGTGAGAACTGTTGAAAAGTGTTGTATATACCGGCATTGGAGCTGCATTTCTCACTAAGGAGAAAATTGAAGCGCTGAGAGATGATTTAGTGGAACAGGGCAAGATCAGTCAGGACGAAGGCAAACAGTTTGTTGATGAACTGGTCAAAAAAACTGCCTCGATTATGGATTCATTAGATCTCAAAATTAGCCAGATAATCGAGGAAAAAATCAAACAACTCGATATTCCCACTAATGCAGACTTTGCAGATTTACGTCGGCAGGTTGAAGAACTACAAGTTGCCTTGAGTAAGAATCCGGCAACATAAAAGAGCAATACAATGACGTGACATTATGTTCAGTATTAGAAAAATTGGGGCTATAGGTCGCACCTATAGGCATCTCAACCGATACCAACGAATAATACGGATTCTGTTTAAATACGGGTTTGACGATCTTGTTGAAGGTCTGCGTATTGATCAGTACCTGGAAACAGGGTTAAAGATGATCAACAGAAAACCGCGTGAAGAAATCGAAAAACGTTCGCGGCCTGAAAGGTTTCGTATGGCCCTGGAAGAGTTGGGGCCAACTTTTATTAAGCTGGGCCAGCTGCTCTCCACCCGTCCTGATCTTATCTCGCCAGGGTATGTAGACGAGCTGGCTGAGTTGCAGGATAATGTGCCGCCTTTCTCTTTTGCCGAAGTAAAAGAAATTTTTCTTGCCGAGATCGGCAAAAAACCAAATGAGCTGTTTCAGGAGTTTGACGAACAGCCCATGGCAGCGGCATCCATAGGCCAGGTCCATCGGGGCCTCCTGCAGAACGGCAATGAAGTGGTGATTAAAATCCAGCGTCCAAATATCGAAAATATCATTGCCGTTGACCTGGAGATTCTGGCATATCTTGCTTCACTCATGGAGCAATATCTGGAAGAACTGCAGGGGCATCGACCATCCGCCGTTGTTGACGAGTTTGCCCGTAGCTTGTCACTGGAGATCGACTACACGGTAGAATTAGCTAATATCCAGCGTTTTGCACGACAATTCAGGGACAATAAAACCATTTATGTCCCTCTTATCTATTCAGAGTTAAGCACCGAACGTATCCTGACGATGGAATACATTGATGGGGTCAAAACCTCAAAGGTTGATGCTTTGCGCAGTCAGGGCTATGACCTGCACCTGATCGCCGAACGTGGTGCTAACTTAATTATGGAACAGATTTTTGTTCATGGTTTTTTCCATGGTGATCCCCATCCTGGCAATATTTGTATTTTACCCGACAATGTTACCTGTTTTCTTGATTTTGGTATGATGGGGCGGCTCAGCCGTAAAGACCGGGAAGATTTTACCGACCTGATGCTCTCCATTGTAACAAAAAATGATCGTAAGATAACAGATGGTGTCCTCTCCATAACTACCCAATTCGGTGAGGTTGATCATGATGCACTCAGCCGTGACCTTACTGACCTTTTAGACCGCTATATGTATTTGCCTCTCAAAAATCTACAGGCTGGAAAAATACTGCAGGAACTCCTTGATCTCGTTCAACGTCACAAGCTCAGTATTAAACCGAATCTCTACTTGATGATCAAAGCACTTTCCACGATTGAAGGTGTTGGCTTGATGCTCGATCCGGATCTTGAGCTCATCAAGTTGGCAGAACCATTTGTAAAAAAGGTGAAGACAGAGCGTTTGCGGCCTGGTCGTCTTGCCGAAAAAATTGGTGAGACCAGTGGTGAATATCTGAAGCTTTTTCAGGAGATGCCAGAAGAAGCCCGAGATATTTTGAGGCAACTGCGTGCGGGCAAGATGAAGCTGGAATTTGAACATCGTGGATTGGGAAGACTCTCAAGGGGCCTTGATCAGGTCTCCAACCGCATTGCCTTCGCCATTGTGCTGGCTGCACAGATTATTGGTTCATCTCTGATTATTCTGTCCGATATTCCACCAAGATGGAACGGGATACCTATTATCGGTCTGGCAGGGTTTCTTGTAGCCGGGGTTATGGGCTTCTGGCTGTTGGTTTCGATTATCCGACATGGCCGTATGTGATCACAATATACGTAACAAACTCTACAAGTAAACTCTCCACTGGAAGTGGAAACCTTTGCCTGCCAGAGTCAAGATACCAAAACGTTGCGCCCAAACTGTTTCTAACACACTTATTGAGATATCAGTATAGGTAGCACGCTGTTGCCTTGTTTTTATGTCAGGCTTTGTCGTATAATTAAATAAGATTGATATAAATTAAACACGGATTTTCATGGTACAGACGCAGACCCTATTTTTGGTTAGTCGCTGCCTGTGTTATATGCTGTAAATATTACATATTCATCATATTTTAATCAGTTCATATAGGGTCTATTAATGCCATGATAGACGTCTTGGAAAGACAACTGAAATTGGGCAACAAATAAAAACATAACGCAACTAGCTGGTATTTCAGAAATAAAATAAACAGGAGCGACACAAAAGTAATATTTGCATACAGATTTCATTGACCATTTTTGCAATTAATACCCCTAATTCAATTTGATTAAAAAATAGAAAACTTGAAATAGCCTCATGTAGCTAATTGAAATTAAAGAGTTTACTGCAGCGGCATGAAGTTGTCGGATGTAGTGGGTTATCATTTAATAGGGGGCGCTAAAGACCATGAAAATCCGTGATCAATATAGTTTGCACCAGCCTCAGTTTCCGCAACAGCCACATCTTGAATGGCTTTTGCGTCCTTACTCTCAATAGCTGCCTTAA
>WTAT01000385.1 GCA_013139415.1 Desulforhopalus sp. | reverse complement strand
TGCATGGTATCCAGTATGGAATGCAGGTTCCACCTACACTATGTGTGCTCAGGTTGGTGCTACCCTGACCATGATGGAAAACCGTTTCACCCCAGCCCGTTTTAAAGATGGTTACGGTCCTGTTGGTGCATGGTTCCTCCTCTTTAAAGCCAAAGTTCAGAACGGTCTTGGTGAGTTCTACGCAAATACTGATTCAGTTAAAGATGAACTCGAGAAATTCATGCCTTATGGCGCTTCTCCTGTAACTCCTACCTGTCTCCGTAATCACCTGATGATCAACGAGCTGAAAGAAGGTCGTGGACCAATCTATATGGCAACTGACGTTGCTCTGAATGCCTTCATCGACGAGCGTCGTGAAGCTGGTATGGATGAGAAGAAGCTGAAGAAGTTCTGGAAGCATCTTGAGTCTGAAGCTTGGGAAGATTTCCTCGATATGTCAGTTGGTCAGGCCGGTCTCTGGGCTGGTGCAAACGTTGAGCCTGAGAAAATCGGTTCTGAGATTATGCCAACCGAACCATACATGCTTGGATCTCACTCCGGTTGTTGTGGTATCTGGGTTTCTGGTCCAGATGAAGATTGGGTCCCAGAGGTTGCTAATGACTCCCGTGCTCATAAGTACAAGTGGGGTTATAACCGTATGACCACTGTAGACGGTCTCTTCACTTCTGGTGATGGTGTTGGTGCTTCCGGTCATAAGTTCTCTTCTGGATCCCATGCTGAAGGTCGTATTTGTGCTAAGCAGATGGTTAAATCCTCTCGTGACAATGCTGATTTCAAACCAGAGCTCAAGCAAACTGCTCAGGAAATTGCAGATGAGATTTATGCACCAGTTGCACTGTATGAAGAGCACAAAGGTGCTTCTACCGCAGCTGATGTTAACCCTAATTTCTGTAAGCCTGCAGGTCTCATGATGCGTCTTATGAAAGCCACTGATGAGTACGGTGGTGGTGTTGCGACATACTACATGACATCTGGTAAGCTCCTGAACATCTGTTTGGATCTCCTCCTGCTTCTCCGTGAAGATGCGGCGAAGATGGCCGCTGGCGATCTCCATGAGCTTCTCCGTTGCTGGGAAAACTACCATCGCATCTGGTGTGTTGAGACTCATATCCGTCACATTGAGTTCCGTAAAGAATCCCGTTATCCAGGATTCTATTACAGGTCTGATTTCCCGACCGTTGATGACGAGAATTGGAAGTGTTTCGTAAACTCCACCTTTGATCCTGAAACTGAGGAATGGAAGTGTGAGAAGGTAGAATGTCTTAGTATTATTGAGACAGATCCTTGGCTGTAATGGTTGGGGATGTAGTTGATATGATGTAAATAAAATCTCCAGGAGTCCTTGACTTCTGGAGATTTTTTAGTATGCAGTGTTTTTAGTGACTTAGAAATATTTTTCGTTTTTTCACTAGAAAAATATTACGTGAAGGAACTTATACCCCTCAAGGGGGCATTACAAAGAATCCCGCCCTTTACAACGGGGTTGGTTTATGTTGGTAAGAGATTGCTTAAGCTCTGTTCAACATAAGCTAAAAAAGTCTCTTATGAAGTTTTTCTGGCTGTTCTTCTGTGTTTAATAGTTGTCATTTTTTGTGCTTTTCCAGCTAGGACATGCATCTGCTAAAAATGGCGATAGTACGATATTTTAAGAGCAATTATGGAGGTTAGGTATGACTGACGAGCAAGGCACTTCTGGTGCAGTATTGGTCGTAGGCGGAGGCATCAGTGGTTTGACTGCTGCCCTGGAAACCGCTGAAGTCGGAAATGATGTGTTTCTTGTTGAAAAAAATGCATCTTTTGGCGGACGCGTTGCGCAATTAAATGAGTATTTTCCCAAGTTATGTCCCCCTAGTTGTGGGCTGGAAATCAACTTCCGCCGTGTAAGGGATAATCGCAAAATACGAACGTATTCAATGACCACGGTTAAATCAGTGAGTGGGGGACCAGGGAACTATGAAGTCACTCTCGAGACCGCCCCTCGTTATGTAAACAGCAACTGCACCGCCTGCGGTGACTGTGCTGCAGCATGTCCTGATGAAATTGACAACGAATTCAACTTCGGAATGAATAAGTCAAAGGCTGCTTATCTGCCCCATGAAATGGCTTTTCCAAGAAGGTATGTAATTAACAAGGCTGGTTTGAGTGCTGCTGGTGCTGAAGCTGTCAAGGATGCCTGTAAATACAATGCTGTAGATCTTGAGATGCAGACAGAAACCTTTACGGTTAATGTTGCGTCTATCATCTGGGCAACCGGGTGGACGCCATATGAGCCAACAAAGATGGAAAACCTTAAATACGGTCAATCAAAGGCAATTGTTACAAATATGATGATTGAACGTATGGCTGCTCCAAGTGGACCTACCGGCGGTAAGATTGTCAGACCAGGTGATGAGAAAGAAATTGAATCCATTGCATTTGTACAATGTGCCGGGTCCCGTGACGAAAACCATCTTGAATATTGTTCTCATATTTGTTGTATGGCAACATTTAAACAGATGACCTACGTGCGGAATCAGTATCCCGATGCTCAAATCTATGTGTTCTACATTGACCTGAGAACTCCCGGAAAATACGAAAAATTCCGTGAAGTTCGGATGGCAGATGAAAATGCTACTTTCATTAAGGGTAAGGTTGCAGAGATCATCCCCGAAGCCGATGGTGGTGTTTCTGTTGTTGCTGAAAATGCAGTTACTGCTGAGAAAATTACTCAAAAAGTCGACATGGCTGTTCTGGCAACAGGAATGCAGCCGTCACTTGCCCTGCAAGGTGCACCAACTGATCTGCAGATGGATACCAGTGGTTTTGTCATTTCAGAATTTGATAAAGCTATGATAGCAGCAGGTTGTGCTAAAAAAGCCGCGGATGTTGTTACCTGTACTCAATCTTCAACTGCAGCTGCCTTAAAGGCAATTCAGGTTTCCAGGAGGTAAAAAACGATGGATAAGAAATATTGCGCCTATATATGTGCTGGTTGTGGCATTGGTGATGCGCTTGACCTTGAGGCCCTCGCCGAAGTTGTGACAGGCGAGATGTCCATGGAGTGCAAAACGTCCGATTGTCTCTGTGGAGCCGAGGGTCGTGCTCTGATTGAAACGGATATCGCAGGTGGTGTGAATACTGTTGTTGTTGGTGCCTGTTCTCCACGTGTGATGACTCAGGAATTTGATTTTGGTAAGGATAAAATTACCGTTCGGGCTAATTTACGTGAGCAGGTGGTCTGGTCAGAGGTCAAACCTGCTGAAGGCGAGGAGCCTCATAGTGAAGCTGCTGAGTTTTTGCAGGAAACCGCCGACGATTATATGCGTATGGCATGTACCCGTGCACAAAAGACTGAACCAGCTGATCCCTATTTGCTTGAAACTATAAATAAAACTATTCTGGTAATGGGTGGAGGACTTGCAGGTCTCACTGCCGCTAAAGAAGCTGCTGATGCGGGATATAATGTAATTATTACCGAAAAAGAGGGGCACCTTGGTGGAAAAGCAGTCGGCTGGAGAAAAAGTTTTCCTACCAAAGCTCCATGGACTGACCTGGAAGAAAACCCTATTAATGAGCTGATTGCTTCAATTGAAGCTAACGATAAAATCACCATTAAAATTGGTTCCGAGGTTGCACGTATCACCGGAGCTCCTGGTGATTTTGGCATAAGTTTTAAAGCTGCTGGTTCAGAAACTGAGTGGGATGCTCCTGCAAAAGTCACGGTAGAAGATCAGGATCTGATCACCAAAGGTGAGATGGAAGATCCCAATGCTGCTCTTCAGGCATACACTGAGATCAATCCAGATGCAGTTATGGTTGGTGCCGTCGTGCTGGCCACTGGCTGGAAACCCGCCGATGTTTCTCAATACGAGCATCTTGGCTACGGTAAAATTAAAAATGTCGTGACCAATGCTGAATTTGAAAAAATTGCTAAGGAAGGTAAGGTTCCGGCCAATGTTGCTTTCATTCAGAGTCCAGGTGGAAAAGAAGACGACAAAGATTTCCCATTCTGTAACTCAGTGACCTCTATGGTCGCTCTGAAGCAGGCGCAGTATGTCTGTGAAGACAATGCAGAAGGCAAAGCATATATACTCTATCAACATATGAGAACTCCAGGTCAAATGGAGTTGTTTTATAAAAACGCTCAGAACAATGATGGGATTTTCATGACAAAAGGCAATGTCATGATGGTAGAAGAGAGCGGCGATAGTCTTTCCGTTGCTGTTGAAGATACCCTGCTTGGGGAAGATATTAATCTTAACGTAGAGATGGTCGTTTTGGCTGCTGGTATGGAGCCGACAACTCTACATGAAAATAGTATCAATCTCGCTTACCGCCAGGGACCAGGTTTTAATGACCTTGAGCTGTTTGATGGTTATGCCGACTCCCACTTCATCTGTTTTCCATACGAAACAAGGCGTACTGGTGTTTACGCCTGTGGTGGTGTTCGAAAAGCCGAAACCATGGAAGAAGCTGTTGATGATGCAACTGGAGCAGCACTCAAAGCTATTCAGTGTATCGAATCTGTAGATAGGGGGGTTTCAGTTCATCCTCGTTCAGGTGATGCCACCTATCCTGAATTTTTCATGCAGAGATGTACGCAGTGTAAACGTTGTACAGAGGAATGCCCATTTGGTGCACTGGATGATGATGAAAAAGGGACACCTCTGCCCAATCCTACTCGATGCCGTCGATGCGGTACCTGTATGGGTGCATGCCCTGAAAGAATTATCGGCTTCAAGGACTATAACATTGATCTCATCGGTTCTATGATCAAATCGCTGGAAGTTCCAGAGGATGATGATGACAGATTGAGAATCCTTGTCCTGGTATGTGAAAACGATGCATATCCAGCGCTCGATATGGCTGGTATGAAGCGTAATGGCATAAGTCATATGGCCCGTTTTATTCCTGTTCGTTGTCTTGGTTCTGTAAACATGGCCTGGATCAGAGATGCTCTCTCTGCCGGCTTGGATGGAGCTATGTTACTCGGATGTACATATGGCGACGATTATCAGTGTCACTTTGTAAAAGGCTCGGAGATCGCCAATAAGCGTATGGAAAACATTGGTGACACCTTATCGACACTTGGGCTTGAGCCGGAAAGATGTGCTACTAACCAGGTAGCTATCACGGATTATGATAAGATCCCACAGATTGTAAATGATTTTGTTGAAGAAATTGTTGAAATGGGACCGAATCCATTCAAGGGCTTCTAGTCCGGATAAATAGGACAGGTACCTTAGAGAAATATTTTTCTAAGGTACTAATCTGTTTTTATCTTGATCTGAAGCTGAGTCGTTTTAGCTACAGGTGAGCTGGCCAAAGAAACGGTGGATTGAAGATTGAACGATTTACATTGATAATATACAGGAGGAACAAATGAATGTTCAACCGGATTTAGAATTTATAAGAACCTTGAAGGAGGCGGGGGGAGACACACTTAAGAAATGTTATCAGTGTGCAACCTGCTCGGTAATGTGCCCCCTTTCAAAAGAGGGCAAACCATTTCCTAGAAAAGAAATGATCTGGTCCCAGTGGGGCATGAAAGAAAAATTAGTAACAGACCCTGATGTGTTCCTTTGCCATCAGTGTGGTGATTGTACTGTGAACTGCCCAAGAGGCGCTAAGCCCGGCGATGTTCTAAGTGCAATCCGTTCTTATGCATACACCTTTTACGGATGGCCCGCTCCCCTTGCAAAACTTGCTTCAAGTGCAAAGGGGCTACCTATATTGATAGGTATTCCTGTGCTGGTGATCTTTATCATGTGGATGTTATCCGGCGCAATGCATATTCCAACCAGGGAGGAATTTGCAAGCCACGGTTATCAACAGTTTTTTGGTACTTGGGATTTTTACTGGTATGCCAAAAACATCTTCTTTATTGTGCTGATCATGGTGCCGTCCTTAGGACTTGGCCTGTTTTCAGCATTCAAAGGTATTACGAAGATGTGGAAAAGTATGTGTGAAGATGCCGGGCTCAATAAGGAGTACAGGCCTTCTATAGGGCAGTTTACCCAAGAATTCCTCTGGCCTTCAGTTGTTGAGATAGTCAAGCATTCAAGGTTTCGTGAATGTACTTCCAGCATTGACAGGGTACGTGGACATTTGCCGTTAATGTTGGCATTTATAGGGCTATTCATTGTTACCTGCTGGTCTCTTTTGAAAAACGATGTTCTTGGGCTCATTTGGCCGTCTTTGCATGGCCCCTTGCCGCTGACCGATCCATTTAAGCTTCTCGCCAATGTTTCTGCAATAGCCCTTTTGTTTGGTATCGGGGTACTGTGGAGCAACAGAAAGAAAGCAGAGAGCGAGTTGAACACCCTGCCTACATTTTATGATTGGTTTCTTATCTGGGAAATCACTGCCGTTGGTGTTACCGGACTTGGCGCTGAGCTGTTGCGTTGGGCAGGTATGCCGGTTCTTGGGTATATCGTCTATTTTCTGCATCTTGTATCTATTATGATGCTCTTCCTGTATCTGCCATATACCAAGTTTGCTCATCTGATTTACAGGACAGGAGCATACACTTTTGAAAAATATCGTGAAAGTGTCTATGGTAAGAATCAATAGCAAAAAATCCGTGAGATGATGGTTTTGTAAACCGTTCGTCATTGCAATCTTGAAAAACCGAGTCATTGGACTCGGTTTTTTTTTGCTCCGCTTTTAGTCTCACATTTCAGTTTAGTGCCCTACCAGTTTAGTGCCTTACTCCAGAAAGCCCGTCATTCAGTTCAATACCCCCTTAAGGGGTGCTCTTTTTAGTACCCCTTGTGGGGGGTGTTAATACATAAAAACGTAAGTGGCATTGTTGCTAAATAGAAAAGATAAAAAAACTGCAAATAGAGCTTGATTTAAAATTTTGAAGTTGGTATATTCTCCGGTCTTGTAAGCTGGCGTAGCTCAATGGTAGAGCTCCTCACTTGTAATGAGGTTGTTGTGGGTTCAAGTCCTATCGCCAGCTCCAATAAAAATAATACTTTACAAAGGTGTTGTTTGCGTATAAAGAGTGTCTGTCTATTTCAGACGTTCTCCCTGGAGGGGTTCCCGAGTGGCCAAAGGGAACAGACTGTAAATCTGTCGGCTCAGCCTTCGGAGGTTCGAATCCTCCCACCTCCACCAACGTTTGTGCTTTGTAAAGTAGGAAATATAATGGGCGGGAATAGCTCAATTGGTAGAGCATCAGCCTTCCAAGCTGAGGGTTGCGAGTTCGAGTCTCGTTTCCCGCTCCATTGTTAGTTCTTGTGTGGGGCTAGCGGCCCACGTAGCTCAGTTGGTAGAGCGCATCCTTGGTAAGGATGAGGTCACCGGTTCAATTCCGGTCGTGGGCTCCAAGTATGCACCACTAGCAATCTGAAACTTTTTCAACGGCCTGAGGAGACAAGGAAATGTCAAAGCAAAAATTTGAAAGGACCAAACCGCACGTTAATGTAGGTACCGTAGGCCATATTGACCATGGTAAAACTACACTGACCGCTGCAATTACACGTGTCTTATCTACTAAAGGTCAGGCCGAATTTACTGACTTCAGCGATATCGATAAGGCACCTGAGGAAAAAGAGCGTGGTATTACCATCGCAACCGCTCACGTGGAATATGAGACAGTTAACCGTCACTATGCTCATGTTGACTGCCCGGGGCATGCCGATTATATCAAGAATATGATTACCGGTGCTGCACAGATGGATGGTGCTATACTTGTTGTTGCGGCAACTGATGGTGCCATGCCTCAGACCAGAGAGCACATCCTTCTCGCACGTCAGGTTGGTGTTCCATCGATTGTTGTGTTTCTTAATAAGTGCGACATGGTCGACGACGAAGAGCTCATTGAACTTGTTGAGATGGAGCTCCGCGAGCTGCTTGATAAATATGATTTCCCAGGTGACGATGTCCCGTTTGTTCAAGGTTCTGCCCTGCAGGCTTTGGAGAATCCCGAAGATGAGGAAAAAGCAAAGTGTATCTGGGACTTGATGGAAGCTATTGACTCCTATATTCCTGAGCCAAAGCGCGATGTAGATCAACCATTTTTGATGCCAATTGAAGACGTATTTTCAATCTCTGGTCGTGGAACTGTGGCAACTGGTCGTGTCGAGCGCGGGGTTGTTCATGTTGGTGACGAGGTTGAAATCGTTGGCATTAAAGATACACAAAAGACCACTTGTACTGGCGTCGAGATGTTTCGTAAACTGCTCGATGAAGGTCAGGCCGGTGATAATATTGGTGCCCTTCTTCGCGGAGTAAAGCGCGAGGAAATCGAGCGTGGACAGGTTCTTGCCGCTCCTAAATCGATTTTGCCGCATACAAAGTTTAGCGCTGAGTGCTATATCCTTGGTAAAGATGAGGGCGGTCGTCATACACCGTTCTTTAACGGCTATCGGCCCCAGTTTTATTTCAGAACAACCGACGTTACCGGTGTTGTGACTCTTGCAGAAGGAGTTGAGATGGTAATGCCCGGTGATAACATTAGCGCTGAGGTAGAGTTGATTACGCCGATTGCGATGGATGTTGGTTTGCGTTTTGCCATCCGTGAAGGCGGACGTACTGTTGGTGCCGGTGTCATCAGTGAAATTGTCGCCTAATTAGAATGTTTAATGATATTGCCATGATTCTTGAAAAAAAGAGTCATGGCGATTTTTCATATGGGAAGAGTCAATGAGAGATACCGTTACTCTTGCATGCGGTACATGCAAGCGTCGAAATTATACGACGACAAAAAATAAAAAAAATACTCCCAATAAGTTGGAGTTTAATAAATTTTGTCCGTTTTGCAGGGCTCATACCCCGCATAAAGAGACAAAATAGTATTTTTGCAGGCCAGTAGCTCTAATTGGTAGAGCGCCGGACTCCAAATCCGGATGCTGGGGGTTCGAGTCCCTCCTGGCCTGCCATATTTATTTAGTATGGCAGGAAAATCCTGATAATTACTCGGTTCTCTTGATAGAGTGCGTGATGTAACGGCATGGAGGTAGAGTTATTATGGCAGCGAACACGAAATCAAAAAAAAATAAGGCTGTGAAGACCGATGGGCCATCACCATTCTCACCTGCACAAATTAAGAAATTTATAGAAGAGGTAAAAGTAGAATTTTTAAAAATTGTCTGGCCTGATAAAAAAATGACACTTGGGCTAACAGGTGTTGTGGTGGTTTTGACTATTGTTATATCTATTTACCTCGGCTCAGTAGACTTGCTTCTAGGTAAGGCTGTCGCTTCTTTCTTACGATAACCTGGAAGACGATTTCGTTATTTTATATAGGGCAGGTTGATTAGATACTGTAGACCGGTATCACCTAACACTTAATTTCTGGATCACATGGCAAGACAATGGTACATACTGCAGGTCCACTCGGGATTTGAAGATAAGGTAAAAGCAACTCTCGAGGAAAGAATTCGTAAAGATGGGTTGGAAGAATCCTTTGGCGAGATTCTTGTTCCCACAGAGCAGGTGGTTGAGATGATCAAGGGCTCCCGCAAAACCACTTCTCGCAGATTTTTCCCAGGTTATATGCTGGTAAGTATGGATCTCAATGATGAGACATGGCATACCATTCATGATAATATGCCACGCGTTGTCGGCTTTGTTGGTGATGATCGAGATCCGATTCCATTGTCTGATGCTGATGCTGGAAAAATTATTGGCAGGATTCAGGATGGATCTGAACGTCCCAGGCCAAAAGTTGTATTTGATATTGGTGAGGTAGTGCGGGTTGTTGATGGTCCTTTTGCAAATTTCCAGGGCGTTGTTGATGAAGTTTTTCCTGAAAAAGGGCGTGTTCGGGTTATGGTGTCGATCTTTGGAAGAGAAACTCCGGTCGAGTTGGAATTCGTCCAGGTTACCAATACTTAATTGTATTCCTGATCGTTGTAACTTCCCGGTGTAGAACCTGGATGTTCAATTTACCTGAAAGTATTTGAAAAATAGTTAGTGGAGTGAAATAATGGCCAAAAAAGAAACGGCTTACATCAAGTTGCAGATTCCAGCTGGTAAAGCCAATCCCTCGCCACCTGTCGGTCCGGCACTCGGTCAGCACGGTGTGAATATCATGGAGTTTTGCAAAAACTTCAATGCAAAAACACAGTCTATGGGTGATACCATTGTTCCTGTGGTTATTACTGTCTATCAGGATCGTTCGTTCAGCTATATTACCAAGACGCCACCGGCTTCAGTGCTGCTACTTAAGGCAGCAGGTTTACAAAAAGGGTCTGGTAATCCTAAGGCCGAACGTGTTGCTGAAATAGGTCGGGATAAAATTCGAGAAATCGCTGAGATTAAGATGCCAGACTTAAACGCCTATGACGTTGAAGGCGCCATGCGCATTATTGAAGGCACAGCTCGAAGTGCTGGAATTACAGTTGTTGATTAAAAAAGATTAACTTTAGAAATACTGCTGGTAGGATTGAACTTGTCCTACACGAGTAGGAGGCTAACATGCCGAAACACGGAAAAAATTATAGAAATAAAGCTGAAGGCATCGATAGATCAGAATTGCAAGGTGTTGAGGAAGGAATTGAATCACTTCTGAAATCTTCTTTTGCAAAATTTGATGAAACAATCGATGTTGCAATGAAACTAGGTGTAGACCCACGGCACGCAGATCAGATGATCCGTTCATCAGTAGCTTTACCACATGGTACTGGAAAAGTAACCAGAGTATTGGTTTTTGCAAAAGGACCGAAGGAAGCAGAGGCTCTTGATGCTGGAGCTGACTATGTTGGCGGTGATGATCTGGTTGATAAGATTAAAGATGGTTGGCTTGAATTCGATAAGACCGTCGCCACGCCCGATATGATGGGTGTTGTGGGTAAGATCGGACGAATTCTTGGACCACGTAACCTTATGCCTAATGCAAAACTCGGTACTGTGACCATGGATGTCGGAAGCATCGTTAAAGACATCAAGGCAGGAAAGGTCGATTTCAGGGTAGATAAGGCTGGAATCGTTCATGCAGGAATTGGCAAATTATCTTTTGGCAGTGAAAAGCTGAGCGAAAATCTTATTGCATTCATTCAAAGAATTATTCAACTCAAGCCATCAACCAGTAAGGGAGTGTATCTTCGCTCCGTTACGATCTCTTCTACTATGGGACCAGGCGTCAAGCTTGATCCTTTAGCCGTAAGGGCAGTGGCCAAATAAAACATTTTTGTAAATTACCATTCCTGAAAAATTCTGGAATATAGGTAAATTAATTTAGTCGAAGACAGCGGGCACAAAACGTTTAATCGTGTCGATCACGACCTGCCGAGATGAAAAGGCCGAGTATATAATTATTCTGATAAAGAAGTTTATTTTATTTGCCAGTCTTGAAAAAGTTGTAACTGCTGTTTCGAATATTGTTCACATTAACTAAGGAGGAGTGCTTTGAATCGTGATGATAAGTTAGCAGTTGTCTCTGAATTGAACGAATCGTTCAATCGAGCCAAGTTTACGGTTGTCGCTGACTATTGTGGTTTAAAGGTTTCTGAGTTGCAGAAAATTCGTGTTGAATTGAAAAACTGCGATGCTGAAATCCGTGTAGCCAAAAATACTCTCCTGAGAAGAGCAGTTACGGATACTGATAATGCCGCATTAAGTGATGATTTCACTGGTACTACTGCGGTTGTTATGGGGTATGCAGATCCAGTTGCACCTGCCAAGGTAGTAGCAAAATTTGCAGATGATCATAGCAAGTTCAAGATTCGTTGTGCAGCTCTTGATGGGGAAAAAATTGGGGTTGAAGAGCTTGTTGCTCTTTCCAAGCTTCCTACAAAGGAAGTATTGCTTGGACAGTTATTGTCTACCTGGAACAACGTGCCTACAGGGCTTGTTCAGGTTCTGACTGGAGTCCCCCGCACCTTTGTCTATGCCTTACAGGCCATTAAAGACCAGAAAGAAGCGACTAACAATTAATCCCGATAAACGTGAAATAAGTCGGGATAAGTACCTTCCCCAAATTCTTATTTAAATACAAGAATAGAATTTCTAGGGTACTAAAAGTTCTTAATCAGAATACTAATATTCAATACCAAAAGAGGTTGTAAATCATGGCTGTTACTAAAGAAGATGTAATTGATTTTATCGCTAATATGTCTGTTCTCGAACTCTCAGAACTCATCAAGGAATTCGAAGAAAAATTTGGCGTATCTGCTGCTGCCCCTGTTGCTGTAGCTGCTGCCGGTGGTGCTGCTGCCGAGGCCCCTGCTGAAGAAAAGACTGAATTTGATGTTATTCTGGCAAGTATCGGTAGTGAAAAAATTAAGGTAATTAAAGAGGTTCGCGCTATTACAGGTCTTGGTCTGAAAGAAGCGAAGACCCTCGTTGAGTCTGCACCTGCTCCTTTGAAAGAAGCAACAACCAAAGAAGAGGCAGAAGAAATCAAAGCCAAGATCGAAGCTGTTGGAGCGACTGTTGAGGTTAAATAATTGATTTTTCAAGAAGTTGCTCCTTTAGTGAGCAACCACAGCTTGATATCGACACGCTACGAGCTTTGCATCGTGGCGTGTTGTATTTTGTAGATAGTAATATTTTTTGCTAAAAAAAGAGATTTCAAGTGATTCTGCTTTATATTCGTTATTGTTTCGTTGTTTAAATGATAATTAAAAAAAAGGGATTATACTATGCTTGAAAACAATGCTTATATTTTTCCGGGCGATACTCTCTACATCCACTTTCAATCTAAATCAGTGTATCCTGCTTGCAGTGACATCATTTTAAGACCGACCCAACCTAATTAGCAGCCTTCAGAACGGCATATCTAAGCAGTAATTTCAAATCATCTAGTTAGATTCATAGGCAATCTCGAGGAAAATTATGGAAAGAGTGAGAAAGAACTTTGCCACGGCTGCCGCCATTTTGGAGCCGCCCCATCTGATATCAATGCAACGTCTCTCTTATGAGAAATTCCTACAGATGGATTGTGATCCTGATGAAAGGGAAGACTTTGGATTGCAGGGCATTCTACAAAATGTTTTTCCAATCAATGATTTTAACGGCGTCTGTTCTCTGGAATTCGTAAGATATAAATTCGGAGAGCCTAAGTATACTATTCATGAGTGCCTTCAGAGGGGGATGACTTATGAGATTCCTCTGAAGATTGTCGTTCGGCTTATTACTTTCGATGTTGACGAAGATACTGGTGTACAGTCCATTCGTGATATAAAAGAGCAAGAGGTCTTTCTCGGTTCGTTACCACTGATGACCGGTGATGGCGTTTTTGTTATAAATGGGACTGAAAGGGTTATTGTTTCTCAGTTACAGCGTTCGCCTGGTCTCTTTTACACTCATGATAACGGCAAGAGTCATTCCAGTGGCAAATTGCTTTACTCTGCTCGAATCATTCCGGTACGGGGTTCGTGGATTGATCTGGAATTTGATATTAAGGACATCCTTCACGTTCGTATAGACAGGAGAAGGAAATTCCCTGTCACCACCTTATTAAAGGCGTTGGGACTGACGAGCGAGGAACTTTTAGATGAGTTTTATCCCACTTCTAACGTAATTAAAGACGGTGAGAACTATAAGTTAGGTTTTGACTCAGAACTGGTTAAAGGTCAGAGGTTGGAATTTGATATTATAAATCCTAAAGATGGCGAAATTTTAGGCAAAAAGGGTAAAAAAGTCTCCAAAGTACTCTGTAAAAAACTTGACGCAGCCGGAATCGTTCATCTTCCGGTATCTCAAGAGTCATTGGTTGGAGAAGTCTTAGCTAAGACTATAGTAAATAAGGAAACAGACGAAGTTATTGCGCTTTGTAACACTGAGGTTACTGAAACTCTTTTAGAAACCTTCGAAGCTGAAGGTGTTGATGAGTTCCAAGTCCTGCATATTGATGGGGTTAAGTTCTCGCCGTCGTTCAGTAAAACTTTGGCCCTTGATAAGGCCAAGACGACTGAAGATGCCCTTATTGAAATTTATCGAAGGCTTAGACCTTCTAGCCCCCCGACCCGGGAAATTGCTCAGTCTTTCTTCCATAACCTCTTTTTTAATCAAGATCTTTATGATCTCTCTGAGGTGGGTCGATATAAAATTAATGCCAAACTGCATTTGGATATTGATATCTCCAATCGGGCCCTGACCAAGGAGGACATTATCTTTGCTGTCCGCCATCTCGTTCGTTTGAAAGATTCGCAGGGTGGGGTCGATGATATTGATCATCTTGGTAACAGGCGGGTTCGAACGGTTGGAGAACTTGTTGAAAATCAGTATCGTATGGGACTTGTACGGATGGAGAGAGCCATTAAGGAACGGATGACCCTCCAGGACGTTGAAACACTGATGCCCCACGATCTTGTTAATCCAAAGCCTATCTCCGCTGCTATCAAAGAATTTTTTGGTACAAGTCAATTGTCTCAGTTTATGGATCAGACGAATCCTCTTTCCGAGGTTACCCATAAGCGACGCTTGAGTGCTCTTGGACCTGGAGGATTGTCCCGGGAAAGGGCTGGCTTTGAAGTGCGGGATGTTCATCCAACACATTATGGGCGTATTTGTCCTATAGAAACGCCAGAGGGACCAAATATCGGTTTGATTGTCTCCCTCGCTACCTTCGCCAGGGTTAATCCATACGGTTTTATCGAGACCCCGTACAGAAAAGTTGAAAATAGAATTATTCTGGATGATGTTAAATATCTTAGTGCTCTGCAGGAACAGAAGCAGTTTATAGCTCCTGCCCTTATTGAAGCTGATCAGGATGGTCGTCTCGTTCCTGATAATATCATAGTTAGAGAGGAAGGCGAGGTAATCACCACATTAGCTGAAACTGTCACCTATATGGACATTGCCCCGAATCAGATGATAAGCGTGGCAGCTTCGTTGGTACCGTTTCTTGAAAATGATGATGCAAACCGTGCTCTTATGGGGTCAAACATGCAGCGTCAGGCAGTACCTTTACTTGTAACGGCAGCGCCTCTGGTTGGAACAGGAATGGAGAGATATGTAGCCAGAGATTCGGGTGCCTGCCTGCTTAGTGCCGGGGATGGTGTTGTTGAGGAGTCTGATTCCAATCGTATAGTTGTCAGGTATGATGAGCCCGGCACAGATGGTTTCGATACAGGCGTTGGAGTGTATCGGCTCCAAAAAAACAAAAAATCAAATCAGAACACCTGTTTTAACCAGCGCCCGATTGTATTGCCGGGAACCAGGGTTACAAAGGGAGTGGTTCTTGCCGATGGTCCGTCCTGCGAAGCAGGTGAGCTTGCCATTGGTAAAAATGTAATTATTGCGTTTATGCCCTGGCGTGGTTTCAACTTTGAGGATTCAATCCTGATCAATGAGAGATTACTCAAGGAAGACACTTTCACCTCTGTCC
This sequence comes from Desulforhopalus sp., assembly GCA_013139415.1. GTDB lineage: Bacteria > Desulfobacterota > Desulfobulbia > Desulfobulbales > Desulfocapsaceae > Desulforhopalus_A. Next base: position 9,374 of record WTAT01000385.1, on the reverse strand, counting down.
ATATTGAAGTATTTGAAACCATGGCCAGAGATACTAAGCTTGGTAAAGAAGAAATTACCCGGGATATTCCGAATGTGAGTGAGGAGACTCTTCGAAATCTAGATGATTCCGGCATTATCAGGATTGGTGCTGAACTAAAGGCTGGAGATACTCTGGTTGGTAAGGTTACGCCTAAGGGAGAGACTGTTTTGTCCCCCGAAGAAAAGCTGTTAAGGGCCATTTTTGGTGAAAAGGCCCAGGACGTTAAAGATTCTTCCCTAAGGGTGCCACCAGGGGTCAGCGGAGTCGTCATCGATGCCAAGGTTTTCTCCCGTAAGGGTGTCGATAAGGATGAACGTTCCTTGTTGATTGAAGACCTTGAAATCGAGAAACTCAATCAGGATAAGGTCGATGAATTAAGGAGTCTTAAACGTGGGGTCTGCCGTGAAATTGGAAAAATTCTCGAAGGGCGGACTGCCAAGACGGACATAGCCAACAAGCAGGGAGAGATTATCGTCAGACTCGGTAAAAAGATTGCTGCTGACCAAGCCGAGCTCATAGGTTTTTCTAAACTGCGTGATATTGATTTCTCTGAGAGGGCAAAATATCTTGAGGACATTGAGATTGTTTATGAACGTTATGGAAAACAGTCACGGCTCATTACAGAGAGATATGATGGCATTATTGAGAGATTAAAGAAGGGAGATGATCTTCCCCCTGGCGTAGTAAAAATGGTTAAAGTCTATGTGGCCACCAAACGTAAACTCTCGGTTGGTGATAAAATGGCCGGTAGACACGGCAACAAAGGTGTTGTGTCAAGGTTGTTACCCGAAGAAGATATGCCCTTTTTTGACGATGGGACTACTGTGGATATCGTACTTAATCCGCTCGGTGTTCCTTCTCGTATGAATGTTGGGCAGGTTCTTGAGGTGCACTTGGGCTTTGCTGCAAAAAAACTTGGGGAGCAGCTTGAAATACTTGCTCGCCGTGAAGCTGTGTCCGAGATAAAAGATAAAATTAAAACTGTTTACTCAGAGATCGAGTTTCAAGCGCTCACTGAAGAAAAAACTGATCTTGAAATTATTGAGTGGGCCAGAAGGCGTCATGCTGGCCTGCATATGGCTACCCCTGTCTTTGACGGCGCTCCTGAGTCTGAAATAAGGCGTCTTTTAGATGAATCTGGAATAGATGAGGTAGGTCAGGTTCAACTATATGATGGTTATACTGGAGAGCCTTTTGCCAATAAGGTTACCGTTGGTGTCATGTATATGTTGAAACTGCATCACTTGGTAGACAATAAAATCCATGCCAGGTCAACAGGACCATATTCTCTTGTTACCCAGCAGCCACTCGGCGGCAAGGCGCAGTTTGGTGGCCAGAGACTTGGTGAGATGGAAGTCTGGGCCATGGAGGCTTATGGAGCTGCATACACGCTCAAAGAATTTTTAACTGCAAAGTCAGATGATGTTGAAGGTCGTACCTTAATGTATGAGCGGATTGTAAAAGGAAATAACTTTCTGACAACAGGATTACCTGAGTCTTTTAATGTTCTTGTCAAAGAACTACAGGCTCTTTGTTTAAATATGGAACTTATTGAAGGATAAAGGAAAAGACGAAAGTCGACTGGTGGGTACTTTGGACCGTAGGGCAAATTGGATGGGATACCTTTCAGACTTGCAATGTTCAATACGAAGCCGGATTAGTCCTTTAACATAAGGGGAGAGGTGATTTCGTGGAAGAGTTATTCAATTTTTTTCAAAAACCGAAAGCTCCAGTAAAATTTGAAAGTGTAAAGATATCTCTGGCTTCTCCTGAGAAGATCATGGATTGGTCTCATGGCGAAGTTAAAAAGCCGGAGACCATTAATTACAGGACCTTCAAACCTGAAAGAGATGGGCTGTTCTGTGCCAAAATTTTCGGACCGGTAAAAGATTTCGAGTGTAACTGCGGTAAATACAAGCGGATGAAACACCGGGGGGTTGTCTGCGAAAAATGCGGTGTAGAGGTTATTCAGTCTAAGGTACGTCGAGAGCGCTTAGGCCATATTAAACTCGCAGCGCCGGTTGCCCATATCTGGTTTTTAAAGAGCCTGCCAAGTAAAATTGGCGCAGTTCTGGATATGACACTCAAGCAGCTTGAGAAAATTCTCTACTTTGAGCAGTATGCAATTGTTACCTCAGAGGTCGAGGCGCTTCCCATTGGAACCCTTCTCACCGAAGAGAAATATCGGCAGGCCAGGGATGAGTATGCGGCGCAGTTTACGGTAGGGATTGGAGCTGAGGCAATTCGGGAACTTCTTGGTTCACAGGATCTTGTTGCCTTGTCCAAACAGTTGCGCGAAGAAATGCTGGCGACAAATTCTCAGACCAAACGATTGAAGCTTGGCAAGAGATTGTTTGTTATAGAGGCCTTTCGTGATTCCGGCAACAAGCCTGAGTGGATGATTCTGGAAGTCATCCCGGTGTTGCCTCCTGATCTTCGTCCCCTGGTGCCTCTTGAGGGCGGTCGGTTTGCGACTTCTGATCTAAACGATCTGTATCGGAGAGTTATCAATAGGAATAACCGTTTGAAGCGACTCCTTGAGCTCGATGCTCCCGATATTATCATTCGTAATGAGAAAAGAATGTTGCAGGAAGCAGTGGATGTCCTTTTTGATAATGGCCGGCGTGGTAGAGTCATAACAGGGGGGAACAAACGTCCGCTTAAATCGCTCTCTGACATGCTCAAGGGTAAGCAGGGGCGTTTCCGGCAAAACCTTTTGGGTAAGCGCGTAGATTATTCAGGTCGTTCCGTAATCGTTGTCGGACCACATCTTCGTCTGCACCAGTGTGGTATTCCCAAGAAGATGGCTCTCGAGCTATTTAAACCGTTCATCTATAACAAACTTGAGAGAAAAGGATTTGTTACCACCATAAAAAGCGCTAGAAAAATGGTGGAAAAAGAGGTGAAAGAGGTTTGGGACGTACTTGATGAAGTGGTGACTGAGTACCCTGTTATTCTCAATCGTGCGCCTACCTTGCATAGGCTTGGGATGCAGGCATTTGAAGCTGTCCTGATTGAAGGGAAGGCTATCCAGTTGCATCCACTGGTCTGTATGGCTTTTAATGCCGACTTTGACGGTGACCAGATGGCGGTCCATGTTCCGCTCTCCGTTGAGGCCCAGGTTGAAGCCAGGGTGCTCATGATGTCCACCAATAATATTCTTTCGCCTGCAAACGGTGAACCGGTAATTATCCCTTCGCAGGATATTGTGCTTGGACTCTATTATATGAGTAGAGAACGCCTTAATGTTCAAGGTGAAGGTAAGGTCTTTAGTTCTGTGGAAGAGGCGATCATTGCCTATGACTATGAACAGATTCATCTGCAGGCCAAGGTGAAGGTGCGTAAGGGCGGTGAACTTGTCGATACCACAATGGGGAGGATCCTGCTTGGTGAACTGTTGCCGGATTCTGTTAAATTCGAAGAAGTTAACAAGGTTCTTACCAAAAAAGCATTGGCCACGCTTATTGATCATACTTACCGTCATGCTGGTACTAAAGATACGGTGATCCTTGCCGACAGGTTGAAGGATACTGGCTACGAATACTCAACCCGTGCTGGGATTTCTATCGGCATTAACGATATGAAAATTCCTCTTGAAAAAGAAAATTATGTGGAAAAAGCTGAAAATGATGTCCTCGATGTTGATCAGCAATACACAGACGGTTTGATCACCTCCGGTGAAAAGTATAACAAGGTCGTTGATATCTGGTCGAAGGTGACGGAAGATGTAGCCAATGCCATGATGGACGAAATCAAAGTCGAATATGTTCGTGATAAAGACGGGAATCTCGTTGAGTTTCCCAGTTTTAACTCAATCTTTATCATGGCTGACTCTGGTGCACGTGGGTCAAGAGATCAGATTCGGCAGCTTGCCGGGATGCGTGGCTTGATGGCAAAGCCTAGTGGTGCGATCATTGAGACCCCGATTAAAGCCAACTTCCGTGAAGGCCTTGGGGTGCTGGAGTACTTTATTTCTACCCATGGTGCTCGAAAGGGACTGGCTGATACGGCGTTAAAGACTGCAAACTCCGGCTATCTTACCAGGAGACTGGTTGACGTTGCTCAGGAGGCCACTATTGTAGAGGCTGATTGTTTAACGCTTGATGGAATTATTGCAGAGCCACTGATGGACGGTGGTGAAATAATCGTACCTCTCAGTGACAGAATCCTTGGAAGGGTTGCTCTAGATGATGTGGAGGATCCGTTTAATGATGAAAATATCATCGTCGAAGCTGGTGAGGAGATTACTGAAGAGATCGTGGAGAAGATCACTGCTTCGGGTATCGACCGGGTTGCTATCCGGTCCGTCCTTAGCTGTCGTTCGAAAAGAGGTGTGTGTGCCGCATGTTATGGGCGTGATCTTGGGCGCGGACATATGGTCAATAGAGGTGAGGCCATTGGAGTTATCGCTGCGCAGTCTATTGGTGAGCCTGGGACCCAGTTGACAATGCGTACCTTCCACGTCGGTGGTACTGCGAGCAGGTCTGTAGCGCAGGCAGAGCTGAAAACCAATATTGGTGGTACGGTCTCTTGTTCAAATCTGCACTCGGTAACCAATTCAGAAGGAACTGAGATCGTCATGAACCGCAATGCGGTTATCTCTATTAAGGATGAGCTTGGCCGTGAGCGTGAGAAGTTTAAGGTTAACTATGGTGCTCAACTCTTGGTCAAGGAGGGTGATACTGTTGCCAGGGATACCATTCTTGCTGACTGGGATGCCTATACGATACCGATCGTAGCTGAGGTGGGTGGTACAATCAAATATGGTGATGTCCTTGAAGGTATTACCATGTCCGAGAAAGTCGATGCTGTGACGGGGCGATCTTCTTTGGTAATCATTCATACAGCTGGCGGCGCTCAAATGAGTCCACGGATTACCGTTAAGAATGATAAGGGAAAGACCGTGAAGTTGGAAGATACTGACACTTTTGCCAGATATAGCTTACCCGTAGGTTCAATTATTTCCGTCAACGAGGGAGATGTTATCCAACCGGGGACCATTGTCGGTAAGATTCCTCGAGAAACTACCAAGACCAAGGATATTACCGGTGGTCTTCCGAGGGTTGCAGAGTTGTTTGAGGTGCGCAAGCCAAAAGATCCGGCGATTATTGCAAAAATCGATGGAAAAGTAAGTTTTGGCAGGGAGTTGAAAGGCAAAAGAAGGGTAGTTGTTACTCCTGAATACGGGGAACCACAGGAGTATCTAGTTCCAAAAGCTAAGCACATTATTGTGCATGAGGGCGACTATGTTCAGGCAGGTGAGCCACTCATGGAAGGTACTATTGTTCCAAACGATATACTCGCCGTCCTGGGTGTAAAAGAACTAGCCAAGTTTCTGGTTAATGAAATCCAGGAAGTCTATCGCTTGCAAGGCGTTAAAATCAATGACAAACATATAGAAGTCATTGTTCGGCAAATGCTCAAACGAGTTATGATCACTTCTTCCGGTGATTCCCGTTTTATGATAGGGGAGCAGGTTGAATGGTGGAAGTTTGAAGAAGAAAGAGACAAACTTATGGCAGAAGAAAAGATACCTGCTGTGGCGGAACCATTGCTGCTTGGCGTTACCAAGGCGTCACTGTCAACTGAAAGCTTTATTTCAGCTGCGTCCTTTCAGGAGACAACAAAGGTTCTCACGAATGCTGCTGTTGCCGGAAAGGTCGACGAGCTCGCAGGTCTTAAGGAAAACGTTATTATGGGTCGGTTGATATCCGCTGGTACTGGGTTAACTGGCAAGCGATAGGAAGGAAAAAAGGGATAAAGTGATTTTTTCCTTGACACTGTAGTGCCGTTAGGGTAAATATCACCACTTTCGTGTTTAGAAATGAGTGTCCTGCTCAGCAGGTGAGAGACCGGACATTCTAAAAATGGGTATGTAAACAGGAGCAGTTAACGTAATGCCAACTATTAACCAACTGGTAAGATTGGGTCGAAAGAAGTCTGTTAAGAAGACCAATACCCCAGCTTTGAAAGGATGCCCCCAGAAGCGCGGCGTGTGTGTAAGGGTGTATACAACTACGCCAAAGAAACCGAATTCTGCTCTTAGGAAAGTAGCCAGGGTGAGGCTGACCAACGGTATTGAGGTTACATCGTATATCCCGGGTATTGGTCATAATCTCCAGGAGCATTCGGTGGTAATGATACGAGGCGGCAGGGTAAAGGATCTTCCCGGTGTACGTTATCACGTTATACGTGGTACGCTGGATACATTGGGTGTTTCCAATCGGCGTAAGGGTCGTTCAAAATATGGTGCAAAGAGACCGTCTTGATTGGTTGCTGCCTGATACGAGGTTAATAATATGTCACGAAGAAGAACTATAGAAAAACGTCCTACTGATCCGGATACACGCTTCAACAGTGTGCTGGTGGCTAAATTCACCAATGGATTAATGGAAAGAGGAAAGAAAAGCCTGGCTCAGAGGATTTTTTATGGAGCGATGGATATAGTTGAGGAGCGCATTAAAGATGCAGATCCTCTTACTGTGTTCGAAGAGGCTATGGAGAAGGTTCGTCCGCGCGTTGAAGTCAAGTCCCGCCGCGTCGGTGGTGCAACTTACCAGGTGCCCATGGAGGTTCGTCAGACTCGGAGAAATGCATTGGCGATTCGCTGGCTGATTAACTTTTCGAAGAGCAGGTCAGGGAAAACAATGTCCGAAAAACTGGCGGCTGAGCTGATGGATGCCTATAATAATCGTGGCGCCGCAGTGAAGAAAAGAGACGACACACATCGCATGGCAGAAGCAAATAAAGCCTTTGCTCACTATCGCTGGTAGCTAAAGAGCTGATAGCTGAGTGTAGGGCTTTGTGACAGGCTGCTGTAGCAAGATGCTTGCGGACTACAATTATAAGAGCTAAGCAATTGTTATGGTAGCCCTAAAAGATTTGTCTGATGTGCGCAATATCGGCATTATGGCCCATATTGACGCAGGAAAAACAACAACAACTGAAAGAATACTCTTTTACACCGGGCGTTCCTACAAGCTTGGTGAGGTTCATGACGGTACTGCTGTTATGGACTGGATGGAGCAGGAACAGGAGAGAGGGATTACAATCACCTCTGCGGCAACAACCTGCTTTTGGAAAGGCAAGAAGATTAACATTATAGACACTCCTGGTCACGTCGACTTTACAATTGAGGTTGAGAGGTCATTGAGGGTCTTAGACGGAGCAGTTGCTGTTTTTTGTTCTGTCGGCGGGGTTGAGCCACAGTCTGAAACCGTATGGCGGCAGGCTGATAAGTATGGAATTCCTCGAATAGCATTTGTTAATAAGATGGATAGAGTTGGAGCTAACTTCGAGCGTTGCGTTTCGATGATAGCTGATCGACTCGGAGCAAACCCTCTGCCCATTCAGCTGCCGGTTGGAAAAGAAGCTGAGTTTGAGGGGATCATAGACCTTATTGAAGAGAGGATGCTCGTTTTCGATGAGCAGACTCTTGGACAGGAAGTAGCTCAAAGAGAAGTTCCTGCCGCATATAGAGAAAAATTCACGGCCGCACGTATGGTGCTCCTCGAGAAGTTGGCCGACTTCGATGAGGACATCATGGAAAAATACTTAGATGATGTAACTGTATCTGCGCCTGAGATGTATAGAGCTCTCAGAAAGGCAACGCTGTCCCTGGACATTGTTCCTGTTCTTTGTGGGAGCGCTTTTAAGAACAAGGGTGTACAGCCTCTGCTTGACAGTGTAATTAATTTCCTCCCTTCCCCACTCGATGTGAAAAACGTTGAAGGAGAGGGTGCAAATGGCGAAGTGGTTAGTCGGAAATCCGATCCAAAGGAAAAACTTTCGGGATTGGTTTTTAAGCTGATGAGCGATTCTTTTGTTGAGAATCTTGCATTCATCAGGGTCTATTCCGGCACAATCGCCGTTGGAAACAAGGTGTATAACCCTGTTAAGAAAAAACAGGAAAAAATCATCAAGTTGATGAAATTACACGCTAACAAGCGTGAAGAAGTGCAGGAAATTTCAGCCGGGGATATTGGTGCAATAGTTGGCCTAAAATTCACCACCACCGGAGATACCTTATGCGAAAAAGGGGATGTTGTTATTCTTGAGAGCATGGATTTTCCGGATCCAGTGATTGGGGTTGCAATTGAACCGAAAAGTAAAGCTGAGGAAAAGAAATTAGCCGAAACACTTGACAAGATTGCCTTGGAAGATCCGTCCTTTACGGTGTCAACTGATAGTGAGTCAGGTCAAACAATTATCTCTGGCATGGGCGAGCTCCACCTTGAGATTATTGTAGACAGGTTGCTCAATGAATTTAAAGTCTCGGCAAAGGTTGGAAGACCACAAGTTGCCTACAAAGAGACCATTAATATTATTCACAAGGCTGAAGCCAAGTTTGATCAGTTGACAGGTGCCAAAGGGCAGTACGGGCATGTCATTATAAAAATCGAACCACTGGAGCGCGGTGGTGGAATCGATTTTGTAAGTTGTATTGAAAAAGAATTGATCCCAGATCAGTTTCTAGGATCAATTAAAAAGGGCCTCGTTGACAGTCTCGACTCCGGGCCCCTGATCGGTTATCCGTTGACGGATATTAAGGTTAGTCTCATCGGCGGCTCGTATCATGAGGAAGAGTCGACTGAAATGGCTTTTGGTATTGCTGCTGCGATGGCAATCAGAAGGGCTACTTCTGAGGCTCAACCTAAGCTTCTTGAGCCGATAATGAAGCTGGAGGTTATAACTCCAGAAGAATATATCGGGGACGTGATTGCTGATCTAAATAGTAAAAGAGGTAAAATTGTAGGTGTTTCTGCGGAAGATAAACTGCAGATTTTAAATGGTCATGTACCGCTGGCTGAAATGTTTGGTTATTCTACGTCACTCAGGTCAGCGACACAAGGCAGAGCCAATTTTACCATGCAATTTTTGGAATACGATGTGGTACCTGCTCAGAAGGCAGAGATAATTATTAAAAAAATTAGAGGGATCTAAGTCCAAGCATATTGAGGAACCATTATGTCAAAGCAAAAATTTGAAAGGACTAAGCCGCACGTCAATGTAGGTACCGTAGGACATATCGACCATGGTAAAACCACACTGACTGCTGCAATTACACGTGTCTTATCTACTAAAGGGCAGGCCGATTTTACTGACTTCAGCGATATCGATAAGGCGCCTGAAGAAAAAGAGCGTGGTATTACCATCGCAACCGCGCATGTGGAATATGAGACAGTCAATCGTCACTATGCCCATGTCGACTGTCCAGGTCACGCCGATTATATCAAGAACATGATCACCGGTGCTGCACAGATGGATGGTGCTATACTTGTTGTTGCGGCAACTGATGGTGCCATGCCTCAGACCAGAGAGCACATCCTTCTCGCACGTCAGGTTGGTGTTCC